>JASFKE010000090.1:0-10215 GCA_050118795.1 Desulfobacteraceae bacterium
ATCTTATAGCGTCTGCAAAGGCACCAGCTTGACCTTGGCCAGGATGTCAGGCCGGGTGATCCCCTGGCCGATTTCAGACCAGACCAGCCAACCGGTCTTAAAGCGGGTCTTGCGGTCGATGGACTCGGTCTTCAAGTTCTCGCGCACCGGCAGCTTGCCGGCCTCTTCGTCCGGCACGATAATGATCTCGTCCATGGGCATGGCGGCGGTGAGCAGGATACCGCCGGTGCCGTAGTTTTTGATAACCCCTTTCTGGCGCAGCTCCAGCTTGGTCTGGGGATCCAGGTTCCAGCTGCGCATGTCGTTAAAGCGCCGGCCGCGCATGACGATGTATTTTACCGAAAGCTCCAGGTCCTCGATGATGGAGATGGCCTCGTTGAGCGCCTCTTCGGTGACCTTGTCACCGACCAGTTCCACGGTGTTGGCGGCCGGCACGGCCGAAGAGATCACGGTGACGGTGCGCCGGTCCATCTCCTTGCGGATGGCGGCGGCCGCACCGGTCTGGATGTCCATCAGGGTGCCGATGTTTCCGTGCTTGAGTACGGAGATATCCACCATGGGGTTGGAGTGGATGCGGTTGGTGGGAAACTCCACTTCATCCTTGCCCACCTCCTGCTCCTGGGCCTCGCCCTCTTTGCTGATCCAGTGGGCCTTGACCGTGGGTTTTTTCTGGTAGACCGGCCGCTCGCCCTTGGGCAGGGTGTGCCGGGTGAGCAGCAGCGAGGAGATCTCTTTGCGCTTGATCTCTTGTTCGATGGGCGCGGCGATGGCGGCGGCCAGGGCCCGCATGCCTTCGGGCGACTCGAGCGCCTCGCTCATCAGCCGCGCCATGGTTTCCATGTAATGCTGGGAGTGGATCTTCATCTGGTTGGTTTTCATATGCATGGGCTCCTTTTAAATGAGAAGACGGAACTTGAGGACGCCGCCCGAAACGGATATGGCCTGCGCGATGACAAGATCGTTTGTCCCGCCGCCATTGGTCAAAATTCCATTGGTCGAGACCATCAGGTCATCACCGGCGGTGATGGTGCCTTCAAAGGCATCGGTTTCGTAAACGCCGCCGTTGCAGTAAATGCCGGGCATCTGCCCAGCTGCATAATCCTTGATCAGGATGCCAAATGAGCGCAGGCCGGGATCGGTGTTGACGGCGAACAGATCGTCGCCCACCACCCGGACCACCTGGCCCAGTTGTCCGTCGCCCTGGATGTGGCCGTCACCGTATGCAAGGCCGCGGTGACACGGATTGATAAATGCCATGGTCTCTCCTCCTATAAAGATTTGGTGTGATAAAGATGCTGTCTGTTTCTAACGGGTTGACGCGATTTGAAGATGCTGTGAGGCAGTTGGATCCCAATCCCCGACAAAGTTACCGCTAAAAAGGATTTGCATAAAACTTACTGTGGATTATAATGTCGACCTTGCATAAACTCGTTTGCAAATACATCAATGGCGCGACCTTTCCAGATAGATATGGTTCGGCGACAGCATCAAACCCATGGGAGTTGACATCACCATGACCATCTACACAATTCCCGATCCGGAAACACTGAAGCACGAAATTGCCGCTTCCCACGAACGTTGCCGAAGATACGGCATCGACCCCATGGATCGCCGCAATCCAAAACAGAAACGCCTCTCCCCTCAAGAACTTGAGGCCAGACTCAATCTTAACCGCCGTTTTCTCAAGTTGGCGACACAGCAAATTCAGGAACTCTACCAGTTTGTGGCTGGTGCCGGCTTCGCCGTTAACTTGGCGGACAAAGAAGGCTATATTTTACACTCCATCGGCGACCCGGCCACGCTGGAGCATCTGGCCAAAGGCAACTGCACTCCCGGCTACCGCTGGACGGAACGGGATGTGGGGACTAGCGTGGTAAGCCTTTCCCTGGCCCGGCGAATTCCCGTACAGATCAACGAAGCCGAGCATTTCTGCCAGCGGGGGCATGGATTCACCTGTTCGGCCTGCCCGGTCCTGGGACCCGATGCCGAATTTATCGGTGTCATCGCCATGTCCGGCGACGCCAGCAATGTCCATCCCCATACCCTGGGGATGGTGATCACGGCAGCCAAAGCCATCGAAAATCAACTTCGTGTAATCAAAACATCTGATGAATTGCAAATCCGCCACAACTACACAAGCGCTATCATCGATTCCATTGACAGCGGTGTGCTGGCCATCGACCGCAACGGGAAAATCACTCAGGCCAATCAGAAAGCCCAGATTATCCTTGATGATGGATCACAGATCGTGGGCCGCTCCCTGGCCTCGCTTTTTGGTGATCAAATAGAGTTTGAGGAAATTTTACGTACCGGCACACTGGATATGGACCGGGAAGTTTTCATTCGCGGGGGCAAGCGGGACATCCAACTGCTGAGTACGGCCAAACCGATCACCGATAAAAAAGGAGAGAGTCAGGGCGTTGTCATCATCATCAATGAGATCAACCGGATCCGGAAATTGGTGCACGAGATGGCTGGGTTGCAGGCCCGTTTCACTTTCGAGGATATTATCGGATTGAGTCCGGTTTTGGAGGAGACCAAAAAGCTGGCCATGCTTGCGGCGGTCAATAAATCCACGGTTTTGCTTAAAGGAGAAACGGGAACCGGCAAAGAACTTTTTTCCCAGGCGATTCACAATCACAGTGACCGACGGGGCAGGCCCTTTGTGGCCATCAACTGTGGTGCCATTCCCAGGGAACTGCTTGAGAGTGAACTCTTCGGTTATGCAGGAGGGGCGTTCACCGGTGCAAAAAAAGGTGGTCGGCCCGGTAAGTTCGAACTGGCTAACGGGGGAACGGTTTTTCTTGACGAAATCGGCGACATGCCCTCCGACATGCAGATCAAGCTGTTGCGGGTGCTGCAAACCGGTGAGATCAATCGGGTGGGGGAACATAAGTCCATGGTTGTGGACGTTCGCATCATTGCCGCTACCCACGTCGATCTAGATCGTGCCGTCGCCAACGGAAGCTTTCGCGAGGACCTGTTTTATCGGCTCAACGTTTTTCCCATTCTTATACCGCCTTTACGCGAACGGGGAGATGATGTCCTTCACTTGGGCCGACATTTTTTGGGGCGCTACAGCAGGCTTTACCGTCGCCGAAATCTCCAGTTTGGCTCGGACGTAGAAATGGACCTACTTCAGCATCGTTGGCCCGGGAACGTCAGGGAACTGGAGAACGCCATCGAAAGGGCGACCAATCTTGTGGATGGGGGAACCATTCTGCCGGAGCATTTTTCTTGGAATCCAAGTGACCCGCTCCCGAAAACACCCCGGCATTTAGGAACCCGACTCCAGAAAGTGGAACGTGAAACCATTGCCCAGACCATCCAGGAGGTTGGCAACAACTTAGCTGAAGCGGCTCGTGTACTGGGGATTTCACGGGCGACCTTGTACAACAAGCTTAAACGCTATCGTCTTTCAATCCAACGGACAAGCGTTTAATTATTATACATGCCTATAAATTAGACAGATATAAAATCTCTATCTATATTAACATATTGCCAATCATCTGTTCTACATTATGTAAAAAATATAAACACATTACATTTTTGTCTTAAGCGGCTGCCTGTATTCAATATAAGTAAAAAAAGTTATGAATCCATTGGCTTATGCCGCAGCGGCACCGCAACTCGATAAATAAACTAAGCGCCTGGCACCCTTTTTGCTGATTTTTTTGAATGAATCTAATTTGCCCATCAGCATCGTACCCCTTCGCTGCCTTTCGAGTGAACCCGGCGATGTTGTGTCGAACCACAGTGTGATCAGGCATGCATATAGAAAAAATTGAACTCAACCATATTGCCATTGCCTTGGCAGAACCCTACAAGCTTTCCAAGCGGTATGGAACCATCACCCATGCCCATGCTGTAGTTATCCGAATGACCACCGATGACGGCCTCGTCGGACTGGGTGAAGCCGATCCGCTGCCACCATTCACCGCCGAAACGCCCGCCACGGTCCTGGCAGTGATCCGCGACCAGTTGGCGGACTGCCTCTTGGGAGAAGATCCTCGCCAACTGGTGCGTCTGAACCGGGAAGTCGAACGGCGCGTGACGGGTAATCCAATGGCCCGCGGTGCGTTGGACATGGCCCTGATGGACCTGGCTGGCAAAGCTTACCAAATTCCAGCTCATATCATGCTGGGTGGCCGTTTGAATGACCGTTTGCCTCTGTTGTTGGCAGCCATTGGCGGTGCGTCGCCCGAGGCGGATGCTCGATCCATCAAGCAGTGGTTGGACAGGGGAATAAGCCACATTATGATCAAAATGGGTGCCGCCTCGGTCAAGGAGGACATCAAGCGCATGCGGCTTGTCCAAACTGAATTTGCTGGCAGAGCCCGCTTCATCGTAGATGCCAACCAGGGCTGGGCTCCGGCAGAAGCGCTTGAATTCGTAAATGGTACCGCTGATTATGCACCGGATCTGATTGAACAGCCCGTTGACGCCAAATCCATAGATGATCTTTCCCGTATTCGCCGACACAGCATGAAGCCGGTGTCAGCCGATGAAAGTCTGGTGGAGCTGAACGATGCGCGGCGGCTGATCCGAGACCGCGCTGTTGATGTGTTCAGTCTTAAAGCTTCGAAAAACGGCGGGATGAACCAGACCCGACAGATTGCTTTAGTGGCAGGGGCTTTTGGCGTGGACTGTCTGATGAACAGCATGCTCGAATTCGGCATTACCCAGGCGGCATTGCTTCAGGTGGGCTGTACCTTGCCCAATCTTTTCGAGTTCGGGCACGCCTACGGCTCGGTTTTGCGGATGTCGGACGACATTACCGATTTTGGGAAGAACATCGACCAAGGTCATGTCAATCTGCCCACCGGCAATGGCCTGGGCGTGGGATTGGATGTGGAAAAGCTTAATCATTATACACTGGAACAGGAACAAATGACCCTTTAGATTAGCAACCTCTCCAGGAACTGTATCTATGGAGAGGCGTTTATCGGGACCAACGAACCGATTTGCGGTTTTTCCCTTATCACCATTCAAGCAAAGGAGGAGTGCCATTATGCAAACCTTATTACTTTCTCGCAGCAAAGTGCTCGTTGTCTGCCTGGCAGTTGCCCTGCTGGCGCTGCCGTTGATGGTTTCGACCGCCGCCGCCAAACCAGTCAAAATCGGTTTGTTGTCACCCTTTTCTCCGCCGGGTGACCCTGCCGCCGGTAAGCGCATGCAGTGGGGCGCCGAATTGGCCATCCAATATATCAATGAAGAGATGGGCGGCGTGCTGGGTGGCCGCAAGGTGGCGCTGGCGGTCGAGGATGATGCAGGAACTCCTGCCGAGGGCATCGCCGGGTTTCGCAAGCTCGTGCAAAAAGACGGCGCCGTGGCCGTTGTGGGCCAGTACCATAGCTCCGTATGTATAGCGGTGAACAAGGTAGCCAGAGACCTGGAAGTGCCGCTGTTTTCTTCCGGTGCCTCTTCACCCAAGATTACCGAATCGATGAACCCCTATATTTTCAGCATTATGTCCCTTACCCCGGACCGGGCCAAGTTCTGGATCGATTTCGCCAAGTCCATGAAATGGAATAAGATTGCCATCATTGCGGAAGACACAGATTACGGCACCGGCTTCAATGACTGGGTCGCCAAACTCGCCGCCGAAGAGGGAATGAAAACCAAATCGGTGATCTTCCCGCGCACCATTGCAGATTTCACCCCGCTCCTGCTGGAAACCAAAGCCTGGAATCCGGATCTGATCGTCAATCTTGGCGTTGGTGCGCCGGCCTATCTGATGGTGAAGCAGGCGTACGACATCGGCCTGTACCCCAAGGCCAAGATGCTGGCCTCCTTTGCATGGCCCATCCGGCCGGAGTACTGGGATGCCGTGGGCAAAAAAGGCAAGTACATCATGTACACCTCCTACTACAAGCCGGGCATGCTGATGACTGACATCGGCGACTGGGTGGTGCCGCGTTACAAGAAAAAATACGGTGAGGATCCGACCTTCTTCGCCTTGAACGTTTTCGGAGAAATGGTGGTTATCGCCCAGGCTCTTAACCGGGCTCAATCCGATGATCCCAAAGCTCTGGCCAAAGCCCTGGTCGGCCACCCGTATAAAGACTGTTTTGGCGAAGTGTTGTTCAAAGAACCCAAGGGGTTGAAGTGGCACAACGTCTCGGCGCCGCACTTGGTGCTGCAGCAGACCGAAGTGAACCAGCCTTTCGTGGAATCTATGCTGGTTTTTCCGCCCAAACTGGGTGGTACCGGCAAAATTATGGGCCCCTAGTCGTGTCCATTACCGAATAATCGTTTAACAAGGTCAGGCACTGCCCCTCTGGTAGGGGCGGTACCTGTCATCAATCAGGGAGGGCCGAACCATCGATCCCAATCTTCTCAGCCAATTTTTACTGACGGGCATCATCATGGGAGTGCTCTATTGCCTGATGTCCATGGGCATCAATTTTATCTATGGCATCATGAAGGTCATCAACTGGTCCATGGGTGAGTTCTTCATGATAGGTGCATTCGTACAATATCTTCTGTTGTCGAGTTTTTTAGGCAGCCGTTTCTGGTTTGTCGGCGTTGCATTGTCCGCCATTGTTGTCTTCTTTCTGGGCGCTGCAATTCAACGCATTCTGATAAAACCCATGTTCGTCGGCATTATCGAAGCCAAGATGGAGTACGCCACCATCGTAACCATCTCGCTGGCCATTTTCCTGCGCAACCTGGCAGTGGCTATTGGCGGCCCTTACATCTATACCCCGCCCGATTATGCCGAACCCACACAGATATTCACGTTGCCCCTTTCAGGCAACCGCCTCGTGGCCTTCGTTGGCGCTCTGATTCTGTTGGGTGGTTTTTACTATTTCATTAAAAAATCCTGGACCGGTAAAGCCTTCCAAGGGGTCGCCCAAAATCGCAGCGGTATTCAAACCGCAGGAGTCGATGTGCTCAAGTATGACATGCTGGCCTTCGGCATCGGAACCGCTCTGGCTGGTGCGGCCGGCGCACTGCTGGCGCCCATTTTCCTCGTTCATCCCCAATGCGGAATGATGCCCACGGTACGCGGCTTCGAGATTATCGTCATCGCAGGATTGGGATCCATTCCCGGCATCCTTATCGCCGGCCTGGCCCTCGGACTGGTCGAAAGTCTCGGATCAGCCTTCATCAGCCCGTCCTATGTGGACATTTACGGCTTCATCTTGTTGGTTATCGTCCTATCCTTCAAACCGTATGGTCTATTCGGAAAGGCCGAGCGAACCGTTTAGTGGTAACGGCGCTGAATGATGCGCCGCCTCAACCTCAAGAAGGGTGACACGTTGTCAAACATGAATTCTCAGCTGACCAAAACCATCGCGATTCTCGTTCTCATCGCAGGGCTGGCCTTCTTACCCCGCTTGATCAGTGATTACTGGATTTACGTCCTGACCTTGGCTTTTTTTTACACGGTCATGGCAGCCAGTTGGAATTTGCTGGGCGGATATACCGGACAGTTCTCCCTGGCCCATCATACTTTCGCCATGTTTGGCGCCTATGGTTCGGCCCTGATGATGGCCAAGGCCGGCGCCCCATTCTGGGTCTCAATCCCGGTGGTGATTGTCCTGACCATGATCCTCAGTGCGGTTCTCGGGGCACTGTGCTTGCGGGTGCAAGGGTTGTACCTGGCCTTGATCACCTGGGCTTTTGCCGAGGTGTGCCGCAACTACATTCGCTTGCATTATAGCTTCACCGGCGGCGATCGCGGCATGGATGCCCCGCTGCTGTTTGAAACCATGAAGCCGCTGCCGTACTACTATCTTTTCCTTGTCATCGCCATTGTTTCCATCGCTTTTATCGCTTTGGTGATGAAATCACGGGTGGGGTTTTATCTGCGGGCAATTCGCGACGACAGCATCGCCGCCCGCTCCATGGGTGTCAATATCGTTCGTTATAAGATTGTGGCTTTTATGCTGGCCAGCGGCATCGCCGGTATGGCCGGCGCCTTCTACGCCCATTCCATCGGCCTGATCAGCCCCATTATGGGGGACTTCAACGAGATGGCCATGATCATCATTTTCGTTGTCATCGGGGGCATGCGTACCCAGGCCGGCCCGGTTGTCGGCGCTTTGTCCGTCCGGTACCTCATGGAACTGCTCCGCGAATATGCTGAGATCCGCATCGTTATCCTGAGCGCCATCGTGATTCTGGTAATGCGCTTTTACAACGGCGGTCTCATGGAATTATGGCGCCGGACGACAAAACGCTTCGGTCGAAAGAGCGACGGGCCGGTGTCAGCCTACGAGGAAGTCAAGAACGGCTGATGGCCATGGAACGTAACCGAAGCAAATCGAACCGATAACGGGGAATGAAGAGATATGAATGAATCCAAATCACCATGCATTCTGGATGTGCGCGATGTGGTGAAGCGATTTGGCGGGCTCAAGGCCAATGACAGCGTCTCCATGCAGCTGGTGCCCGGCGAAATCCGAGGACTGATCGGCCCCAACGGATCCGGCAAGACCACCCTGATCAATCAGGTCACCGGGATCTACGAAGTGACCTCGGGCAGCATCCATTATTACGATAAGCAGATCGACGGGCTAAAACCCGATGTGGTCGCCTCGCTGGGTATTATGCGAACCTTCCAGGTTGCCAGGGTGTTCAGGGATATGACCATACTGGAAAATATGCTCATCCCGGCATTGGCCCAGGGACAAAGCCGATCGAAGGCTGTCCGCAAAGCCGATGAACTCCTGGATTTCGCCCTGCTCACCAGGCTGAAGAATAAACCGGCCAAAAGTCTTTCCGGCGGCCAGAATATGCTGCTTCAGATTGTTCGAGGATTCATGATCGATGGACTGAATCTCTACGTCATGGATGAACCCTTCGCTGGTGTCCACCAGTCCATCAAAGGCATCATCATCAAATCAATCAAGATGATGAACAAGGAGCAAAACGTCACCTTTCTCATCGTCAGCCACGAGATGGCCACGGTCAGCAGCCTCTGCAGCAAGGTAACCGTGCTGGCCAAAGGTCGAAAAATTGCCGAGGGAAGCATGCAGTCGGTGGCCAATAATCCGGAAGTAATCGATGCCTACTTGGGGGGAGCCAAAAAAGATGTCCATGTTGACGATTGAAGATGTCACCGCAGGTTATGTGGAGGAGATTGATATCCTTCGCAATGTGAACCTTGAAGTGCGCGAGGGGGTCATCACTGGAATTATCGGCGCCAACGGTGCCGGTAAATCGACTATGCTGAAAACCATCTTCGGTTTCCTACATCCACGGCAGGGGCGCATTGTTTTCCAAGGCCAAGAGATCCACAGTCGGCGCGCTTTCCAGATGAAAGAAATGGGAATGAGCTACATGCTTCAGGAGTACAGTACCTTTCCCGAACTATCCATACAGGACAACTTAATGTTAGGCGCCTGGACGTTCCGCCGGGACAAAGCACGCGTCAAGCGGAGGCTGGAAGAAATTTACGATTTCTTCCCAGTGTTGTCCGATCGGCGTGCGGAAAAGGCCGGCAATCTTTCCGGCGGCCAATTGCGGGCGCTTTCCCTGGGAAAGGAGATCATGTCCGAGCCAAATCTCCTGCTTATCGACGAGCCCTCCGTGGGACTACAGCCCAACATCGTCGAAGAGATATACGACCTGCTGATTCGTATAGCTGGACAGGGAACGACCATCATGATCGTCGATCAGAACATTCTCAAGGCCTTGGAAGTAAGCGAATATATGTACATGTTGGATATGGGGCAGATAATAAAGGGTGGTCCCAAAGCCGATTTCGAAGATGACATCCGGGAAATGATTCGGACTTCGCTGATGGCCGATTCAGAGTCGGCATGACCCTCCGAACCACGAAGCTGTTTCCAGATAACAATCAAAACAATAACCGTGAAGGGAGAAGAGATGTCAGCACCCAAACGTTTTGCAGTCCTGGGATCCGGTAACGGAGGCCGAGCCTTCTGTGCACAAATTGCCGCCAAAGGGTACCCGGTTGTCATGTACGAACCCTTGGAAGCCACTCAAGACTATCTGAATTTGAAGGCAAATAAGGAGATGTATTTAGAGGGCGACATCCAGGCCGGTGGGACCTTGGACGATGTGACCATGGACATCCAGGCTGCACTTGTCAATGCCGATGTGATTTTCGTGGTGGTCCCTTCCTTTGCCCATCGTCCAATATTCGAAAAAATGATTCCCTACCTGACCGACGGCCAGCATATCATCATCGTTCCGGGCAACTATGGTGGATTCCTACTGAAAAAGATGATGTCCGGAACC
>JASFKE010000091.1:0-10192 GCA_050118795.1 Desulfobacteraceae bacterium
CGCGACCAGCATGGGCTCCCAGTCCGTATCCTGCCAATCTCCCACAGGTGCCCACAACATCTCGGCCGGGCGGGTCTGTTTAATACAGACCAGCGAATCGTGCCAGGCCCATTGCAAACCGTACTCGTCCCCCCATCCCCAAATATTGATAAAACTGTAATCCGAAGCGATTTGGCCGCATTGGGATAGGCGATGATGATACTCTTGCTGTCGTTTCAGATCGATCGGTTCAAAATTTAACTGCATATTCGCGTCCTGTTCAGTTGAGGGCTGCTGTGCTCTGGTGGATGTTCAACCAATATGATGTGGAGGTCCATGACATTCGTCTGCGTCGGTCCAGTGATTAACAGGTCTTTCAATTCTTTAAAAAACGGATATGCATCATTGTTTTCCAGATGCTGACGGTAGTCCAGGCCCGCTTTTTTACCGCGTTCAATGGTGGTGTGGTCGCTAATGGCTCCGGCTGCGTCGGTGGGGCCGTCCGTTCCATCCGTACCCCCGCTGAGCACAACTATAAGTTCTCTATTGCGAATATCAAGGGCGGCCGCCAGGGCAAACTCCTGGTTGCGCCCTCCCACGCCATCGCCTCTGAGGGTCACGGTGGTCTCTCCACCGGACAGTAGGCATGCTGGTGAAGGCAGCGGGTGGCGGCTTGCGAGGATCTCTCGCGCTATGGCCCCATGCACTTGTGCCACGGTTCGGGTTTCTCCCTCCATTCGAGAGGAAAGAATGAGGGTGTGGTACCCCAACGCCTTCGCCTTGGCAGCTGCGGCTGCGATGGCGTCTGTGTTGCTGCCCACGATCTGGTGGTGGAGATGATGCCGAAGATCGTCGGTTGGCTTAGGGGTTTCGGCAATGATGCCGGCAGCGCCATTAGAGATATGCGTCACAACCGACCGGGGCAGTCGATGGGAAAGGTCATATCTCTGGATGATCTCCTCACATTGGCGGAAAGTGGAGCTGTCCGGCACCGTGGGGCCGGATGCGATGACATCCAGGTCATCACCCACAACATCCGACAGTATCAGTGTGGCGACGGTGGCAGGGTAGGCGGCCTGGGCCAGGCGCCCGCCTTTTATGGCGGATATGTGTTTGCGGATGGCGTTGATTTCATGGATGGTTGCGCCGCATCCAATTAGAATATTCGATGTTTCCTGTTTTTCTTCCAGGGTGATACCTTGGATCGGCAAAGGAAGCAGTGATGAACCACCGCCTGAAAGCAGCACGATAACCAGGTCGTTTTTCCCGGCTTTTTGGGCAAGCGCCAAAATCTTGGATGCCGCGGATTGGCCGGGCGCATCGGGAATGGGGTGGCCTGCTTCGATGGTATCTATGGCTTGCAATGGCGCTGTATGGTCGTATTTTACACTGATCAGCCCACCGTCGATATTCTCCCCTAGGAGATCTTCCATGACTTGCGCCATGGCCGCTGTGGCTTTACCGGCGCCGACGATCCATATATTCCGGTAAGCACCGATCTCAAATGAACGATCGCCAATCAAGAGGCGATCATTACGCCTGCTGCAATATCTGCGCATCGCATTGGAAGGTGATACCGCCTTTAGAGCCGCATGGAATATGGTCTCTGCGTCTTGGCGCAACTGCGACAGGTGCGGACCGGATTGATAGGGGGTGTCTGCCGGGGGCTTGGCCATCTGCTACTCGATTGGCTCCTTATAGCCGCAATCGCGATCCACACAAGCGATAAAATTGCCATTGCGCTTGGTATTTTTTTCCACCAGATAAGGTTTGCTGCAAACCGGGCAGGTTTTGTTCACCGGTTTGTCCCAGGTGGCAAATTTACAATCCGGGTAGCGCCCGCACCCGTAGAAGATCTTGCCGCGTTTGGACCGTTTTTCAACAATCTCGCCTTGGCACCCATTTTCGGGGCACTGCATACCGATGGATTTGCCTCCGCCGCCGCCGTTGACCGATTCAGTATGGGTGCACTCCGGATATCCGCTGCAGGCGATGAACTCTCCGTACCTGCCGCGTTTGACGACCATCTGTTTGTTGCATACAGGGCAAACCTTATCCGTGGCGGCTTCATGGTTGAGTTCGATGGGGGCGATGCGTCCCTTTTCGTCACGCTCGTAATCTCTTGAATAGTTACACTCCGGATAACCGTTGCAGGCCAGAAAGTGTCCGTTCTTACCGACTTTGATATGCAGCTGCTCTTTTTTGCACTGGGGGCACTTGATACCGGTGGCGATGCCGACGCCTTTGACGCTGAGCATCTCCTGTTCGGCCTTGTCCAACTTTCCCCGGAAAGGGTCGTAAAAGGTTCTTAGTACCTCGACGGCGTTTAAATCGGCCGTTTCCACACGATCCAAGTTGTCTTCCATTTGGGCTGTGAATTCAACCCCGAAGACCTCCGGAAAATTATCCACCAACAGATCGTTGACGATAAATCCCAGTTCATTGGGGTGAAAATAACCTTTGACCAAATCAACATATCCCTTTTCCCGGATGGTGGATAAGATAGCGGCGTATGTGCTTGGACGTCCGATGCCGTTTTCCTCAAGCTCCTTGACCAGAGAGGCTTCTGAAAAACGCGGCGGGGGTTGGGTAAAATGTTGTTTGGGCGTGATTTTCTTCATGTTTACGTCGTCGCCCTCCACAAGGAGCGGAAGCGGTTGTTGTTTGCGGCTGCTCTCAGCTTTTTGATCAACGGATTGATACAGCACCATAAAGCCCGGGAATTTAATCGATGAGCCACTGACATTGAAGGTATAAACATCGGACTGAATGGCAACTGAATTCTGATCGATCAGCGCCGGTTTCATCTGGGAGGCCACAAAACGCTGCCAAATCAAACGGTAGAGTGCGATTTGGTCTTTACTAAGGGCCGAAGACACCCTGTCCGGAGTGCGGACCACGGAGGTGGGGCGAATGGCCTCATGGGCATCCTGTACCTTTTTCTTGTTTTTGAAAAATCGAGGCCGGTCCATGGCATATTCTCGACCATGGGCGGTGCGGATCCAATCCAGGGCCTCATCGGCAGCCTCTGCGGCGATGCGTGTGGAGTCGGTACGCATATAAGTGATCAACCCCACAACTTCGCCGTGTCCCAGATCAATGCCCTCATAAAGTTGCTGGGCGATGAGCATGGTTTTTTTTGCCGAAAAGCGTAGTTTGCGGATGGCCTCTTGCTGAAGCTTGCTGGTGATAAAAGGCGGCAGGGGGTTTCTGCGAACCGTTCTTTTGGCCACCTTGGCGACTTTGAAAGGGGCATTTGAAACCGTCTCGACAATTTGACGGGCTGCGGCCTCATCGGGGATGGTTATTTTTTTCCCCTCTTTTTTTACCAGTTTTGCTTCAAAGGCCGGCGGCTTGTCACCTTCCAAAAGGGCGGTGATCGACCAATACTCTTGGGGTTCGAAGGCGTAAATGGATCTCTCCCGTTCGCATATGATCCGAACGGCTACGGATTGAACGCGGCCTGCGCTCAACCCGCCTTTCACCTTTTTCCACAACAATGGTGAGACCTGGTAACCCACCAGCCGGTCCAAAATGCGGCGGGTCTGTTGGGCTTCATATTTATCACGGTTGAGTTCTTCCGGCGCTTCAATCGCTTTCACAATGGCGTTTTTGGTGAGCTCGTGGAACAGCACGCGATGAAAGTTGCGTCCCTTTTTTTTCAGCACATCCACTGCATGCCAGGCGATGGCTTCGCCTTCGCGGTCAGGGTCAGGCGCCAAATAGACGTCGGTGCTCTCGCCGGCGGCTTTTTTCAGCGCTGTAATCACTTTTTGCTTACCGGGGATGGTCCGGTATTTGGGTTTGAAATCTTTATCGATATCAATGCCCATCTCTTTGGGCGGCAAGTCCTTGATATGGCCCACCGTGGCGGCAACGTTAAAGTCTTTGCCGAGATATTTCGAAATCGTACGTACTTTTGTGGGGGATTCTACAATAACAAGCGGCTTGTTTGGCACAGTATATGTTCTCCAAATGAGGTGATTAATAAATATAATGCTCCGGTTGCTGGCCTTTTATAACCTGGACATCTTTGCGTCAATTGCAAGGTCACTCATTTTCAACAGCCGTGTTTTTCAGGAGGTAGAATTTTCCAGGCTCCTGAATGACAGCGCCTTTTAATTCCAGTTGACACAGGGTGGCCGTCAAGGTCCCGATCTGCTGGTTGCACTGGCGGGCCAACACATCAATGTGCACCGGGTAGGGGCTCATGGCTTCCAAAAGCTGTATCTCGAGTTTCGACATGGATGTGGCTTTGTCAGATGCCGGGGGTCGCTTGGCAACGTTTTTTTCAGATGAATGAAGCACCTCCATCTGAGGGGCAACCTCTTCCAAGATATCCTGGGCGGTCTCGACGAGTTTGGCGCCCTGTTTAATTAAATGGTGGGTGCCGCGTGCTGTGGCCGCGTAAATGCTTCCCGGAACGGCATAGACTTCCCGTCCTTGTTCCGCTGCCAATCTGGCCGTGATCAAGGAGCCGCTGCGTTTAGCCGCTTCAACGACCACTGTGCCCAGCGCCATGCCGCTGATAATTCGATTTCGTTTCGGAAAGTGGTGTGCCAGGGGATCGGAATTTAACGCAAACTCGGATAGAACCGCGCCATTTTCAGCTATGGAGTGAAAGAGTTTGCGGTTCGAAGCCGGATATATGCGATTCAGCCCTGACCCCAGCACCGCAATGGTCTTTCCGCCGCCGGTGAGGGCTCCGGCGTGGGCCGCGGTATCGATTCCTGTGGCCATACCACTCACCACGGATACACCGTTTTGCGCAAGCTCCTGGCCCAGTCTCTTGGCACAGGATTTTCCATAGTTAGAGGCTTTGCGTGACCCCACAACGGCGATATGGCAGTCGTCGCCGGCCAGTGTGCCGTAACAGTATAAATAGGGTGGCGGATCGGGTAGCTGCAGCAGCAGGGCAGGGTAGTGTGAGTCGTGCAAGGTGATGATGTGGAACCCTTTTCTGCCGCATTGTTCAATCTCTTTGAAGAGGTCATCTGCGGGGCGATGCCCCGTAATGGACGCCGCCAGCCGGGCCGTTATACCATCCACTTGCTGCAGCGAAGCTGTGGAGGCCTGCAATACCCGCTCCGGTGTTCCGAAATGGGAAATCAATCGGTAAAAGAGGTGGTCCCCAATACCTGATACGCTTTTTAGGCTGAGCCACGGTACAAGGTGTTCCATTGGTAGCCCCGAACCTGTATAAAGGCCGCAAATCGGTTACAATGATGCGTTTGTGCGTATTAGCTGCGTTTTTGCCAGGCCAGCAAAATGGGGCTGGCAACAAAAATAGATGAATAGGTTCCCACCAGAACGCCCACAATGAGGGCAAAGGCAAAATCGTGAATGATGCCGCCTCCAAGCACAAACAAAATAATAACAACCATAAGGGTGGTTAAACTGGTCAGCAAAGTCCGACCCAATGTCTGGTTGATACTTGTGTTGATAATGGTCATCAGAGGATCTCGATGATGCTTTCGCAAATTTTCCCGAATTCGGTCAAAAACGATAATGGTGTCGTTGAGCGAGTATCCGATAATGGTTAACAATGCCGCTATGATGGGCAACGTAAACTCCTTGCCGAATATGGAAAAGAGTCCCACCGTGATGGTAACGTCGTGAATCAATGCGACAATGGCGCCCATGGCGTATTTCAGGTTGAGAAACCAAAATAAAATGAGGGTGACGATCAATGCCGCCAGCATCAGGGCCGGGATGCTCAGATCGATGAGATTGAGGGCATAGACGGCCAGAGCCAGGCATATGGCCATAACTGCGCTGATAAACCACTTGAGTTCGAACCGGCCCGAAATATAGACCGTGATGAAAAGCAACGCAAAAAACATGGCCAGCAAGGCCTTTTCCCGTAGATCCCGGCCGACCTGGGGGCCCACCATCTCAAACGAGAAGGATTTTTCATCAACCGTGGCGCCGGTGCCTTCGTTCAGACCCGCTTTGATGGTTGTTGCCAGATCTGTTGATGCAGACTGATCCGCCGCAACCAATATGCGGTAATTGTCACCCAAACCCTGGCCGTACTTTTGCACGGCAGAGCCGTCAAGGCCGATATCGGCCAATGCGGCCTTTACCGTCTCTATGGGCACCGGTTGATCCAACTGCACCAAAATCTCTGCGCCACCGGCGAAATCGATACCATATTTGGGTCCGCCTTGGGCTATCAGCGATACCATACTGGCCAAAAGCATGATGATCGACAAACCATAAGCAATTTTACGGCGGCCTACAAAGTTAATTTTCACATCGGGTTTTATGATCTGCATGTTACGCTTTCCTCGGTCTCCGAATGATCAATGGGATAAATGTTTCCCATGGTTAAATACTCAACGCCTTTATTTTCCGTTGCACCAGAAAGTATTCAAAAACAGCGCGGGAGAGGACCAGGGCTGTAAAGAGGCTTGACAGAACGCCCATACTCAATGTCACGGCAAAGCCTTTAACCGGACCGCTGCCGAATTGAAACAGCACCAGGGCGGCGATCAAAGTGGTCACATTGGCGTCCAGAATGGTCAAGCTGGCCCGGTCAAAACCGGCATCCACTGCTGCCAGGGGGGTCTTGCCCAACCTTAGCTCCTCTTTGATGCGTTCAAATATCAGCACGTTGGCATCCACCGCCATGCCGATGGTGAGGATGATGCCGGCAATACCGGGCAGGGTCAAGGTTGCGCTGAAACCGGCGAGTCCGCCGGCAATCAGTAAAATATTGGCCATCAGGGCCAGGTTGGCGATAAGGCCCGCACCTTTGTAGTAGATCAGCATGAACAGGACCACCAAAACGCCTCCAATGATCATGGAGATGAGGCCTTTTCGGATGGAATCCTCTCCCAGCGACGGCCCCACGGTCTTTTCATATAGAATATCCACCGGGGTCGGGAAGGCCTCGCGCAGGATCAAAGCCAGACTCTTGGCGCTCTCATCCGTATAATTGCCGGTGATTCGGCCCGCACCGGTAATCTTGGACTGAATGACCGGAGCCGAGTAGACCTCGCCGTCCAATACAATGGCCAGACGCTTGTTGATGTTCTCTTCGGTGATTTTTGCAAATATCCGGGCGCCTTTGGTGTTGAATTTTATCCCCACTTCAGGCCGCCCCGTCGATGGGTCGAAGTTGACCCTCGCCTCGGAGAGGTATTCACCTGTGAGCAGCGTCTCTTTTTTCAGCAGGATGGGTCTTCCGGCCAGCTCAGGATCATCCTTGCGATAATAATAGAGTTGGCTGCCCGCGGGGATGGTGCCTTTGATCGCTTCGCGAACATCGCCTGTCTCATCCACCAATTTGAATTCCAGGTTACCGGTTCGTCCAATCTCCTTGCGCGCCTTTTCAGGGTCGATGACCCCCGGCAGCTGCACCATGATGCGCTTTTCACCCTGGGGGCGAATGTCCGGCTCACGGGCGCCATACTCATCCACGCGGTTTCGAATTTTCATGAGCGCCTTTTCCGCGGCCATTTTTTTCACCTGTTCGGCTTGCTCCGCCTTGAATACCATTTTGACAGCTTGCAAACCATCGGCTTTGGTGGTGGTGACCGTAAAGTCCCTAAATTCGTCGGCGATAAGCCCTTGGGCTTCATCGGGTTCGGCACTCTGTTTGAGGGTTACCAATATGGTAGTGGCGTTGGTTTGGCGTAAGCCTTTGATACGGACGTTGTTTTTGCGTATAAAACCACGTAGTTCATCGTAGGCGCGGTTAACGGTATTCTCTATGGCCTTATCCGTGTCGACTTCCAGGACCAGATGCATGCCGCCTTGTAAATCGAGGCCCAGGTTGATCTTTTTCTTGGGCCACCATGTGGGCTGGTCCATTTTTTTCACGGCCATTTGAAAGGTGGGCAGCACATATACAATGGCGGTCAGCAGAACGATAATTACGACGATGGAACGCCAGGAAGTTGTTTTCAATGTTCCGTTCCTCTTATGGTCTGATCTCGAAAAACCGCTACCGGCAAAGGGATATTGAGCACCCCATCCCATTTGGCGCCGATAGCCTCAGGTTATTTCTTTTTTTTGGGCTCTGATTTCTCTTTGGTCTGGTCGGTGGTTTGGGCCGCTGTTTGCGCTAGCCCACCGATATGCGCCCGGCCGACTTTAACACGGACCTTATCCGCTATTTCAAGGGTCAAGGTGCTGTCGGTCAGCCCGGTGATACGGCCGTATAAACCGCCTGAGGTAATGATACGATCTCCCTTTTTGAGATTGTTGATCATCTCCCGATGCTCTTTCTGTTTTTTCTGTTGGGGCCGGATCAGAAAAAACCACATGACACCCAGCATCAATATGATAGGCAACAACGGGGTCGCCAACAAGCCGCCTCCGTTTGGTGGGGCTGCTCCGCCTGCTTGACCCATCGCATAAGCAATATCCATTTGCGAACCTCCTTTTCATTCAAATCAAATCCGCGACGATTTCGTCAGTGGGCCAATGATTATTTGAATCACTAAATTGGCCTTCCGACGAAATCGTCACGCAATTATCGTCATATGCCTCAAAATGAGACGAGATCGTCAGACCGGTCCACGATGTTGATTTGCCATGGGCCGGTCAAGATCTTAATAAGGTAGACGAGACGGCGCTGGTATACTTGAAATGCAGCGGCAGGTCAAATGATTCTTCATTGATCCATCCCCGCGCGGTTTCGCCTCGCGGCGGCCACTGATGTGGGGGCGTCGCTAAATCGTGCATTCCGGGTGACAAGAGATTTGGCATTCATCGGGAAGCAGCTTTGGGTCCCCTTCGATATGGATTGACAGCCCCCGGCGTATTTCAAGGTCTGAGATCTCTTTGCGTTTTTTGTTGAGAACGTAATCGGCCACAGGTTTGGGTATGATGCCGCGAACCTGTTTCATACCGGCTTTGCTGGTTTCGATTTTGAGCCTGCGCAAAAAGCGCAGAGCCAGTGCCTCGGTGGAGGGGAGCCATCCTTTTCCGCGGCATTTATTGCACGGCATCAGGTTGCCGAAGTCGATGGAGGGCGCCAGCCGCTGCCGTGACATTTCCAAAAGACCAAATTGTGAAATTCTGCCAATGCGACTTCTGGCTTTGTCCGTTTTGGAGTGGTTTCTCAGTGTGCGTTCAACCTGGGAGCGGTGCTTAAGGTCCCGCATGTCGATAAAGTCCACAACGATGAGTCCGCCTAAATCTCTGAGGCGAAGCTGCCGGGCCACCTCCTCAGCGGCTTCAAGATTCGTCATCAGGGCGGTCTCCTCGATGGAGCGTTTTTGGGTGCCTCGCCCTGAGTTGACATCAATGGCCACCAACGCCTCGGTCTGTTCGATGACAATCGACCCGCCGGATTTGAGTTTCACCCGGTTGTCGAAAATGGTCGTTATCTGATCCTCCAGCTGGTGTTTCGTAAAGATGGGGTGATCCGCGGTGTAGCGCTTGACAATCCGTCGATGCTTGGGGGAGATGATTTGAATGAAATTTTTAACCTCGTGAAATACGGCATCATCATCAATGAGGATTTCACTGACATCAGCGGTGAAGTAGTCTCTGATCGAACGCACCGACAGGCTCCGCTCTTTATAGAGTACAGCCGGCGCTTGCTCTTTCATGCCTTTCTGGTTGATGTTTTTCCATAGCCGCAGCAAGTAGTTCAGGTCCTTGGAGAGCTGTGTCTTGGTACAGCCCATACCGGCGGTGCGAACGATCACGCTGAAGCCCGTGGGGATTTTGAGTGAGTTAATGATTTGTTTGAGGCGTTTGCGTTCCTTTTCATCCTCGATTTTCCGTGAGATACCGTTGGTGCTGCTTCCCGGCATCAAGACGATATAACGTCCCGGCAGGGAGATAAATGTGGTCAGCATGGCCCCTTTTTTCAACACCGGATCTTTGGTGACTTGCACCATCAGCTCCTGTCCTCTTTTGATCAGGTTTTGTATGGTGCGGGCGCCGGTCTGATTTTCTTGGAAATAGTCGCTGTGAATTTCCTGCCGCTGCATAAAACCATTTCGTTCGCCACCGAAATCGATAAAAACGGCTTGCAAGCTGGGTTCCACACGGGTGGCCACGCCTTTATAAATATTGCCGTGGATAATTTCACGGCCGGCGCTCTCAATTTGAAATTCTTCCAATCGATTGTCGACGACTTTGGCAATTCGGCACTCTTCTGGATCAATGGCGTTGATCAGAATTTTACTCGTCATTATATTTTTTTTTCCTTCTTGGGTTGAAACATGTAAGAGCTTAGAGGGATTTTTAT
>JASFKE010000092.1:0-10163 GCA_050118795.1 Desulfobacteraceae bacterium
GCAAGGCGCGAAAGCGAAGGCATATCAAGATATTTCGAGCTTTCGCAACGCAGCCAGGCGGGATGCATCGGCGCTTGAAAATGTGAAGTTATTTTTGCGAGAGCCCTTAGATAGCCTCTCGTTATCGCTTCGGTTTTTTCTCAATCAGTGCTTCATAGTACTGTGACAAGCGGTGAAATGTTTCGGTATCACCGCCTTGGTCCGGATGGTGTTTCAGGGCCTTTTGGCGATATAATCGGGTTAGGGCGGCCCTTTCCATTCGTTTGAGCGTTCTCCAATCATGTTCAAAAAGTTTTTCGGCCTCTTTGATCTTGATCTGTATACTGTCCGGTGGCCTGTGGATGCGATGCCGATTGATAAAATCTCTGATATACTCCAGGCCGGCGGCTTGGTGTATGGGGGTGAAATCGAAATAGAGGATGGCATACCTGATCAAATGCTCAAACAGTCCGCTATGTTTGGGTACCCCTGCCAAAAAGAGCTCATCATTGTTAAGTTGACAAAGCCGGCCAATGAATTCTTTATCCATACGGCTTACAGGGTACTGCCCGGCCATGTGAAGCGAAGGGATGATTTGAAATATCGTCATCACATAAGGACCTTTTTCATGGAGCTTAAGCTTTCGCTCTTCCGACTCAAAGTAGTGCTCCAATTCATCCCTGGACTTGGATCGTAAAGGTCGAAATATCTTGTCCGGGATCTTGTCGATATTTCGTTGTTGACTGTGGCCGAAACGAAGATAGTGGTATCTTCGTTTGTCAAATATATGGACAGGGTACGGTTGTTCCACCCCGGGGTCGGGGACCGATTTATTCCGATGGCTGCGATCAAAACCGGTGATGACGCGTTGAATTTCAGGGTCCAGGAATTGAAAGAATATCCGATCCAGGTCGTCCGGTGCCAATTCCACCCCTTTTTTGGACAGAGCCTCTTCTATGCAGGGGTCGTAATAGTATCCGCGGCCGCCAGGATATTGAATAAAACGTTTGGGATCCGTACCCAGATCGAACAGATCTCGGAATCTAAAGTGGCCGGAAAAAGGGAAAGACTGACGTATGATATATCGGGTTATCCCTTTGGTTCGCTGCCGGGCCAGGTACATGGGGGTTCTCATCCGTTCCATTATTTTTCGAACTCTTCTAAAAAGGCGTCAGCAGCATTGATGGATTTTTCTATGTCGCGCACCAGGCGATCGATATCGGTCTCGATGGTGGCGACCTCGCTCTTTAGCGAGCCAATGGCTTGCGCATTGAGGTTATGCTTCAAGAAAAGAACATAGTCGCGCATATTGGCCAACACCGGTGTCATGCGTTTCCGGGAGGTCTTTAAGCTGGTCTCCAATCGTGTATATCGGCTTTGGGTAGCCCTGAGTTTTTCTCTGCTTTTGGACCTGAAAGAAGCATTTTTAATCTGGCCGATCTCCTGGCGCCATTCATCAAACAAATCCATGGCGATGCGGTGGACTTTCTCAATCCGTTGGTCAATAACGGCCGCGCGGTTTTCGCACTCCTCATAATCGTCGGAAAGGCGGTTGTACATTTTTTCGAGTCCACCGCCGTCAATTCCGTACATCTCTTTTAATCGTGTCAGTGCATCTTGAAATTGCTCAGATGCCTTTTCCTGATCCTGGCGGGATTTTTCGACCTGATCACGTAGCAGGTGGCGTTTCTCTTTGCCCATTTTTTCCCAAACGGCATAGTAGGTGGTCTGGCAACCCCCCAAAAGTACCAATATCGATAGCAGGCATATCATTTTTCCGGTGCGGACCGATAGTCGCATGACATTCTCCTTGGCAAGGCCTTGAATGATTACCGGCTGGGCTGATGCCATTATAACGATTTCAGTCGCAAAAGCAATGGCTTCTGCTGTCGAATCGCCGTTGGGCTGGATGAAAGGGAGAAAAAGATGAAAAATATAAATAAAATAAATATAGTTTATGAAATAATAATGGACAACAAAAATGAGACAACTGATTGACCTAAAGGGGCGGTTGCGCTACATTACCGTTGACCGGATGGCTATTTTGCATGACCGCTGATCATGACACAAAACAATATCGAACAAAAGATCAGCTGTGGATCAGCCTTTGGTTTCGGACCTAACCATTTTGTAGAATCCCCATGCCTTATTATAAAACCCAAGATGGCTGCAGCCTCTATTACGAATTTCTGGGTGATGGGCCCGGAAAACCCGTCATAACTTTTCTAAACGGGACCCTGCAGACAACCGTTTACTGGAAAGCTATCGCCAGGCATTTGACGCACAAGTATAGGCTGCTTCTATATGACGGCCGCGGGCAGGGTGAGACCGAGTTGGGCAAGCGTCCCCTTTCCCTCGGGTGTCATTGTAAAGATCTTATGGAGCTGCTTTCGCAGTTGGATATTCATCAAACCCATTTGATCGGCATAAGCCATGGCGCACGTGTGGTCTTGGAATTTGCCAAGATGTATCCGGAGATGATTGCACGTGTGGTTTTATGCAGCTTATCGACGCAGTCCACTTTTCGTGCCAAGATGATTGTGCGCTCATGGCTTGAAATACTGCGACGTCACAGCTTGGATGCGATGGTGTGGGCGGCCGTACCCCATGTCTTCGGGCGCCATTATCTTCGCACCAATGCCAAGGTGCTCGATCGTATTGTTCAAACCATTGTGCGGCGCAACAAGACTGAATCGCTCCGTGCACATTTGGAAGCCATGCAGCGTTACCCTTCCTTGGTTAAAACATTGGAAAAATCTCCTTTTTTAACACTTGTTCTTACTGGAGAAGATGACCCGTTGGTCACAAAAGATGGCGGGCAGGAGATTGCCAGGATTTGCGGCGGCCGGCATGAAGAGATCCATGGCGTTGGACATTCCATCCCGGCCGAAGCCCAGGCGCCATTTCTGGAGTTGGTAGGCCCCTTTTTGGAGCAATAATTCTTACCCCCATAGTTTATTTCACGGCAGATCGGAGTGTTGCAAAATGCACCGGCGGACCGAAAGATGTATTTATTATGATCGCTTGGCTTGACGGACAGTCACTTTAGTTGTACAAAATATCCGATGCGGCAATATTGCAATTGCGTTGGTGATTGTGCTGAACTCCATGCTTGCCTTGGCAAGCATCTTGGTCACGGCGGGATCAATTATGGGAACTTATTCACAGTGCTTATGGCGTGGAATCGACCGAGTGGTGACGAATCCAAGGATATTATCTTGCGAGGCATGTACCAACGCCCGTCTATTCAGCTTCTTACAACACGTAATAAATCACTTCCTTCAATATGTGAAAAGAAGCTCGGATTTTTCTATTGGACGCACTCCAGCCATTTGTTCTGATAAAATGATGGGTTTACCGATAAATTATTTAATAACAAAAATCGAATCCACAGAGTGCTCAAGTTGTCTTAATGATAGTCGATAACAGTGTTAATGCCCGTAGGGTACATTGAATTAGCTTTAATGCGGCTTTAGAACCCAAGAGGATACTTTTGCTTGGTAAGCTACCAATCTGGACCGAAATCAAGCTGGTGATGACTGCTCGGCGAATTATTTCGGAAATTATGGACAGGAGGCATGGTATATGTGGGATAGATTAGGAAATCTGGGATTACGGCCCAAAATGGCGTTATTAATCCTATTGGTTACGGCGGGTGCTATTTTCAGCTCGGTTTTATGGATCGGTTTTAATGCTCGTTCGGTGGCTAAGCAAGAGGCCAGGGATAGGGCTATTGAGGTCGGCCGCCGTTGGGGCTCTGTTGTCCAGGGAGAGATTCAGGAGGCCATCGACACTGCCCGTACATTGGCCAGGTCTCTTGAGGGAATGAAAAACCGTGGTGTGCCGCCAAGAGACATGGCCGACGGTATTATGAAAACTATTTTGGAGCAGTCTCCCAATCTTCTGGCGGTGTGGAGCTGCTGGGAGCCCAATGCCCTGGATGAGAAAGATTTCCAGTTTGCCAACGCCGTTGGCCATGATGCCACGGGTCGTTACATTCCATATTGGAATCGTATCGGCGGCGCGGTCGATGTTGAGCCTCTTGAGAATTATAGCGTCCCCGGAGAAAACAATTTCTATTTGAAGACCATGGAATCAGATAAAGAGATTGTTTTCGATCCTGTCCCAATTGAGCTCAACGGTGAAAAAACTTGGAAAATCGTATTGGCGGTGCCGGTAAAATACGAAGGCAAAAACATCGGCGTTGTGGGCATCGATATACCGGTTCGCGCTTTGGAGCCCATTATCAAGCGCGTTAAATTCTATGATGTCGGGTATGGTTTTTTAATGGCCAATAACGGCGTTCAGATTGCCCATGGAACCCAGTGGGCAAATGTGGGTAAAGATCTGGCCCACTTTAAATGGGCGCCGGAGATAGGATCTGCAATTAAGCAAGGCAGAGAAATTACGACTTCTAAAGTTTCTACAACAACTAAAAAGGATACATTTTTCGCCTTTACGCCGGTCAAGATCGGTAAATCAGACCAACAATGGAGCTTGGCCACCAATATCCCCCTTGACAAGGTGACCGGGCGTGCCGATGCCATTTTCAAACAGGCGATGCTCATTGCCGTTTTGTTCGTCGTCCTGCTTGGGGTGATCGTTTGGTTCTTGGTTGGTGGTGTTACCCAGCCTATTTTGAATATGGCCGGCATTATTCGTCGTGTTGCCCGGGACCGTGACCTTACCATCGACATACCTGTCACTTCGAGGGATGAACTGGGCGTTATGGGGCGCGAGTTCAACAACATGATGAAAGCGTTGCGCGATTCATTCTCCATGGTTGATGATGCCGCAAAGCACGTAAATACGCAGTCCGCTGACGTGGCCCGCCGCGCTGCCGCAAACCGCGACCGGGCGGAAGATGAAGAGAAACAGATGGCCGTTATTAAGGATACTGTGCTGCAGATGGGTGAGACCGCCGGCCAGGTGCAAAACGCTTCTGCCAGCCAGGCATCTACCGCCATTGATGCCACCGAACGGGTGGAGGCGTTGACAGCCGGCATGAAGCTGGTTGATGAATCTACCGGCGAGCAGATTCAAGAAGCCAGCGTGGCTACCGAACGTGTGGCCGCAATGGGTGAAACCGGTGCAAAGGTTACCGCAACAGCCCAAAAACAGAGTGAGCAGGTGATCCAGATGACAGACGCGATGAACAGCATTGCCAAGTCCGTCGAAGAGGTTGCACTTGCCGCGACGCGTGCTACCGAGCAAGGACGTACAGTGCTCGAAGCTGCCACCGAAGGTCAGCAGACTGTCGATGCCACCGTAGGAGGTATGCAGGCCATTAAAGATTCATCCGAACAGATAGCGGATATCACCGGCGTGATCACCGAAATCGCTGAACAGACCAACTTGCTGGCCTTGAATGCGGCCATTGAGGCTGCCCGTGCAGGTGTACACGGCAAGGGTTTTGCGGTGGTTGCCGACGAAGTTGGTAAATTGGCGCAACGCTCTTCCGAGGCTGCCAAGGAAATTACACAGCTGATTAAAGACTCCACCAATAAGGTCGAAGATGGAACGCGCTTGACCGATCGATCCCAAGAGGCATTGCGCAAGATTGCCCAAGGTGGTGAAATTAACATGCTTGCCATTGAAGAGATCGGTCGCGCTGCTGACTTGTTGGCTGACAACAGCCGGCAGGTGAACACCATGGTGGGCGATTTGAACAAACTTGCACAGGAAATTGCCGGTATGGCCGGGCAACAGGGGCAACGTCGAGAAGCAGCCCAGAAAGCTCTTACAGCCCTGGTTGAAAAGGCCAACGTTATTTCAGACCGGGTCGCCAAAGCAACCGAAGAGGCCAATGTTGTGGGCAGCGAAATGCATAGAATTGTGTCTCAATCGGATGAAACTAAAAAGATGACCGATACCCAGGCCGAACGCTCCAAACGTTTGCAGGAAATTACAACTGAATCGGCTGAGCGCGCCAAAAAGACGGCTGCCGGAGCCGGTGAGGTTGTGGGGATTACCCTTGAGATGCAGCGCTTGGCGGCCAATCTAACCCGCCAGGTGACGCAGTTCAAAATCACCAAACGGTCAGCCGGCTATGGTGATGCGCCCGGGGTCGACCCCACTGTTTTTGGCAACCCGGGTAAATAGTAAACGGTTAAAGGGAGGGGCAGCACGGTATCAACAATCGTTTTTACCGGCTGCCCCCATGATGTCAAAAACTGACCCATTGAGTGTGAAACTACTAACAACGGATATGTAAATCTGGTGATAGATGAAAACAAAGATGGCCTGGTACAGCTCATAGGATTCTATGTTGGCAATAAAATCTTTGGCGCCGACATTATGTCGGTGCAAGAGATTTTGCGAGACCCCACCATCGATTCTATAGACGATTGCCCGGATTTCGTCACCGGTGTTATTCGCCTTAGAGGGCAGGTGGTTCCAGCTTTGGATCTCAGAAACCGAATGGGAAATGGTTCTGATCCGGACACAGATCAGCAGAATTGGGTTTTAATTGCCCAACTCGGCGATCAGAGGGTGGGGTTCGTTGCGGATTCTGTCACCCGGATTATGAGAATCAATGCCGGTTCGATTTTACCTGCTCCGCAGATCGCTCTTTCCGGTGCGACCAGCCCACATATTCAAGGGATATGCGAATCTGAATTTGGAATGCTGGTGGTGCTTGACCTAAAGCGACTGCTCTCCAGTGATGAAGTTGAAGCCATTAAAACGATGAACACTAAATTAGAACAGATCTGATGAACCTTTAAGCTCCCCCGACAGCGCTGTACAACCAACACCGGCAGCTTAAACCACATAACCGCAAATGAAAAAAAATGGATTGTCACACATACGAAAGTGGTTATTGCTGTATTTAGCTATGGTGTTGCTGACCACAATCATTTTATACTTGCTAATTTTTGTTGAGATCAACAGCGCATTAACCGTCGTTAATAATAGCAATATTGCAGGGGCGACAACGGGAAGCGAGCGTATCCTCCCATTGCCAATTGCCGGGCTCAAACTCCGATTGTTGCTCATTTTTACCGGCGGCTTTATCACCTGTCTCCTTTTGGGGTATGTCTGGTTGGGGTTTTGCACACGACGAATCGGTCAACCCGTACGAGTCATCGCTACGGCCATGTCGAAATTGACCAAGGGGCAACTCAATGAAACGGTCACCGTCGGCACATCGGATGAATTTGAACAGATCGGTGCCAGTATCAACGAGCTGGCGGCCAACCTTCAGGAGTTGTTGCTATATATCTGGAAACAAACAGGCCAATGCCATGCCTTGTTAGATCATATCCACACCACTGCCGATTTGCGTCATGACAAGCGCCTGGTGCTGGAAAACCTGGGACATTTAAAAGAATTGTCTGATGCTATTGAAGATTTGCGGCAGATGGCCAAGGCATATGTTTTCTACGATGTGAGTATAGAGGGCACCCAAACCCAAGCCATAAACGAACCCGGCAATGGGACCACTGCTGATTCATTATCCGAAGAAGTCCACAATTACAGGCTTTAAGATATAAATGATATTGTATACAGGGTGTGCACATTAGTATAACAGTCGTCAGTTTTAGTATGCCGGCGGTATCCAAACCGTTGATCCCGTGTTGGTTGACACCCATCGCAATTGGGCATATGATTTGCAGCCGATGAACTCATAGAAAAGGCAAAGCTGTTGAAAAACAGCGACGCAAAGCCACGGGTCTAACGCGCAACGCCATGATCGCCGAGCTGCAGATAAAAATACCCGGCGTTTTGGGGCAAATTCATCCCTATGACGCCGGTTTTTTTCCGCATATCAACTGGTCAACTTTGACTCCAGGCTTCAAACTCATCTTAGGGAGGTTACCATGGAAAATACATTCTTGCAGGCTGTTGCCTCCATCCCCGTTTTGTACATTATACCACTGATTATTTTAATTCTTCTGGTGATGTATTTGGCTCGGGTTCCATTTCAGCGTACCATGACATCGTTTTGCCGCATCGTATACAATGCCATGCGTCTGGCTTCGGCATCGGTAAAGCTTACTGAAAAAAGGCTGCAGATCAGGAACCGGGAAGTCTTAATGTGCGCTGGACTGGAATTTGCCGAAAGAAGAGTCGAGCACGAATTTGATCGCATCGGTACCGTGGTTCGTCGGGATTTGGAAGGATATCCATCAATCCAACGCCAAATTCATGAAGAGTTGCGGCAATTGGAAGAAGATTATCATAAATGTGGTGAGATCCCCCAGACGCTCCCCGACTGGGTGAAGGTCATCGATGCCATTGCCAACATCAAACCCACCGGAGATCGCATGGTGGTCAATATGTTGGAAGAGATTCATCGAACACTGGAAGAGAAGCATAAAACTGCCGTGGATGAACATCGACGTAATGTTTCCAAACGTCACAATATACTTAACCGAATGATGCCGACTTTACGCTCGATGGAGAAAACCCTTTCGGGGGTGCAAAAGTCAACTTCAAATTTAAATCAACGTTCAAAAAAAATCGACCGATATATGGATACTTATGAGAAGATTCGAAATAGAGACGATATTGCTGAACGGCAATTGTCTTCTTCTTCTTTGACCCAGTTTTTTATCTCCGGATTGGTTCTGGGTGTTGCCGTTATCGGCGCCATTATCAATTTTAATTTGGTGGCCTTGCCCATGTCCGAAATGGTGGGCGGCGCTAGCTATATCGGCATCTTCAAGACTTCGGATGTCGCCGGTATGTTTATCGTCTGTCTAGAGGTTGTCGTAGGCGTCTTTTTAATGGATGCGCTGCGAATCACGCGCCTGTTTTCGATTATCGGAAGCATGGAGGATCGTAAACGAAAAATTATTTTTTGGGTTCTGCTCGGCATGTTGACGACCCTTGCTGCAGTTGAGTCATCCCTGGCGTTCATGCGGGATCGTATCGCCGCAGATATGGAGTTGCTGCGACAGTCTCTGGCCGGTATCGAACCCAGCGATGTGGCAACCAGTAATATACCCACAATTGGGCAGATGATTATGGGGTTCATTCTTCCCTTCATTTTGACGTTCGTGGCCATCCCCTTCGAATCCTTTGTCTCTTCTTCCCGAACCGTCATTGGAATTCTGGCGTCCTGGGGACTGCGCACCTTGGCATTCGTGCTTCGTCTTACGGGGAATATAGGCTTTTATACCGGGCGAATGGTGGTCAATATTTATGACTTGATCATTTTTCCGGCTTTATGGCTGGAAGGCGTCGTTATAAAAACACTGAAAAAAGAAAAGAGCGATAACTTTGCTGGTTCTGCCAATGGTGACGATGAAAAGCGAATGGACAATACCCCAACTTTAATTGAGGAGACCGCGCAATGCAACAAGGTGACAAAGTGAAAGCACTGCTGGCCACAACCGCTTTGATCGCGCTTGCGATATTGATAGTGGGAACCGGATGCTCCAAAAATACCACGCGTGCCAAGGGGGTGTACCTGCTGATAGACACCTCCGGTACATACGTCGTCGAATTGGATAAGGCCAAAGCCATCATCAACTATCTTCTCGGCACCCTTCAGCCGGGAGATACCCTGGCGGTTGGAAGAATAGATACGGGAAGTTTTAGTGAAAAGGATATTATCGCAAAAGTGACCTTTGACACACGCCCTTCGGTGGCCAATAGCCAGAAACGCGGTTTTCAAAAGAAGGTAAATGAATTTGTGGCCAATATCAAACGCAGCAGCTACACAGATATATCCGGGGGTATATTACAAGCCATCGAATACTTGAACGAATCAGCGGCAGGAAAAAAATACATCCTTATTTTTTCCGATATGCAAGAAGAGCTGGCCAAGGGCCATACAAGGGATGTCCCCTTCCAGCTAAAGGGGTTTGAAGTGATCGCTCTGAATGTGACCAAGTTGAAGGATGACATTCGCGATCCAAAAAAGTATCTGGAGCGTGTGGATGCCTGGCGCGAAAAGGCTGAAAGTGGAAACGGTCAATGGCGGGTTATCAATGATCTTGAGAGGCTGGGGTCTATATTCTCGCATTGAGGGCGATGGTTCCTATCACGGTCAGATCAGATTCGACCTTTTGAATGCGAACCGTGACAATCGAGTTTTCTTTTACTTGGGTATCGGGCAAGACCACCGGAATATAGTTTTCGCTCATACCCTTAGATAGGTTGGCTTTTTTATCACAGTTTTCGATAAGCACTTTTACCTCGTGATCGATATTGGATCGGTAAAAGCGCGCTTTTTT
>JASFKE010000093.1:0-10146 GCA_050118795.1 Desulfobacteraceae bacterium
TTACGATGTGATCGAAGAGATACTGCGACCGATCTTATACCTGTTCATAGATCCATTGAGCCGCTTTAATCGATGGCGCCCATCAGATATTGGACCACATCAGCTTGTGGCTAAAAGCAAAATCCGAGATAGAGATCGAAGTCCAGGGACACTCCGACAGCAGCGGAGACAGGCCTATATCCAAAAACTATCCTTACAGCGCGCAAAGGCCGTTAAGGCCTATTTGGTAGAAAAGGGGATTGATAAAGATGTAATTTTTTAGTCGCCATGGTGGTCTTTGCTTCTATGTTATGGATAAAAACATCAGCTTCGACTATGACTTTAGGGGCGTTCCTGAAATAAAAACTATCTTATAAATCTTTGATAGCCGGCGGCTTGTGAGGATTGTTTTTCTTTATATTTAAAAGGGGTCAAGTCGTCTCTTGACTCATTACGATCCTAACAGATTATTTGCATTTTAACCCCAATGCTGCAAAAAATAATATCATAACGACCGATAACGCAGTCCAAAAACATTATCTTAAAGCCTATGTTTTTGTTGCATCATTTGGTCGTGCAACCTTTGCGCTCTAAGGCAAAAAGCCTCCAGCTTGGCATGAATTTGCTGGGTCATGGGGGAGCCATCGCTCTCAATTGCGAGAAACGGCAAGTCGCAGGCTTCGGCTGCGGTCACCCTTTGCGCAGTGGCCGGGGCAGTCCCGGTTCCAGGGTCATCGCCTTTCATGGCGTCCATTAATATAGCTTCGGAAAGCCGGTTGGGCATGCACCCAAAAGGGCCTATGGCGATGGCGCCGCAGGTTTCGGACGCCACTTCTTTAATCGAACTGCCGACGGTGAGAACCGCCTCGCCGCTTAAATGGGGGGATATATAGGGTTTGGCGGCATTGATGACGGCATGGACGTCAATGGGCGCCCCGTGGACCAGTCCGGACGCTGCGAGGATTTTTTTGATGCCAAGTTCATCCCGACGCATCACATGGGATTTGATGCGGGCCTTCAATTTGTTTCCCACACCTTTGCGGGGAAGTTCGCCCAGGCCGTTGTCGATGAGATAATCCGAATAGAGTATCCACTCCGCCACCGGCGCACAGACGGCGGCAAAGCCTTTGGCCGCCAAATACTCCGTCAGGTATTGGCGTGACAGATCATCGCGCCGGACAAATATTTCGCCCGCCAGGGTGATGCGGGGAACTTTATGGGGCGGCTTTTTTAGCGGGATTCGGCGCAACTGCTGCGCAGCTTCCTCCAGTGTCTTTTTAAGGGTTTTTAAATGGCCGGTTTCAAGGGCTGAAAGCGTGTTTTTAAATTGGGCCTCGAAAAGGGGCATCGCCGTATCAATCTCTTTGGCGTTGGCCAGCAACATGGCGCGAATATCTTCAAAGAGATCCGATGTGACCACGGCCCACCAGCCCCTTCTGTGGATGTCGCTGGGCAGGCCTTCATAACCCACATCCGAGGACAAGGAGAAGACAGCCACATCCGGGATTTTGAGTTTTCGGATCAGATCCTGCATAAATACGCGGTATTGGCCGAACCGGCAGGGGCCCGAACCATTGGGCATAAAATAGACGACCACCTCATCCGGTGATTTTCGGGTCTGAATGTAATGCATTAAAGATCCGGTGGTTAATATGAGCGGCAGGCACTCTTTACACGAGGTGTGGCCTCGGCCGATCTTACATATGGTTTCATTGCTGGGCGCCATGGGTTTGGCCGTGACGCCGGCGCTTCGAAAAGCTGCCGCCAATGCCTCGGTTCCCAGCTTTCCCATTGAAGGGATAAGCATGGTCACATTGGCGTCGGTCAATGACAGATGACGGCCGCCGGATGTTCTGACGCTTACTTTGCCGTTATGAAGCATGGCGGTTGCGGGTCGATAGACGTTTGCCACGGATGTCGGCCGGGTCGCCGGTCGCGCTCTTCTATGGGCTTGAACAATGTCCAAAAAGGCGTCGATGCGGGTTTCGATGCCGGCATCGGCGCTATGACTATCCAGCTCCAGGGTCAAAGACGGTTTGTTTCCCATCAAGCTGCGGAAGTAATTGAGGGTGAATGAATCCGGCCCGCAAGAAAAATTGGTGATGTAGGTCCCGAACAGTTGGGGGTGGGATTGAATTTTTCGGGCGGCCATCATGATGCGTTGTCCCATCCCCCAATACATGGATGCAAATGATTGCTCCGAGGCGAAATCCAAAAAATCCAAAGGCAGGACAAAAATGGAGCGGGATGCAAATTTGTCTGGAATTCCCATATGGGCCTCGGAGACATAACCATTGTAAGGTCTGGCAAACAACACCATGCCGATGGCATCCGGCTGTCGCTCCAACGTTTCGATGGTTTGGCGGCCGATCTCCTGCATCTGTTCGAGGCACTCTTCCATTTTGGATTTGGCGAGGTAAAAGGCATCGGCGGCGGCCTGCCGCTTGATCCCCATTTGGCTGGCCATGGCCACAAGGGATCTCTCGGCGCCCCCCACGCCTTTGGACATATCGATAAGCGGATTCAGGATGCGGGTATGATGCTCTTCAAGGTTCCGGAGTCTTTCCCGAAATGCCGCTTGCAGGTAAAACGGTTCTCCCTGGACCAGGGGGCATACCTGGGAAAAGCGTTCTCCATTGACCGTGGGCAGGGATTTGAAGTGGGGGAGAAAAATATACTCCGGCGGATCGGGTCGGGTAATCAGACGATGAAAAAAACCGTGGGCCAGTTCGGCGGGGTAACAAAACGGGGCGTTGCGCTGGTCAATGCCCTTTTGATCCGCTTTGTCCGGAACCACGGGGTCAAAGCCCAGTGCGCTGAAGAAATTGGCGTACAGCGGGTAGTAGGTGTTGACCAGGAAACTGCGGTTGATACCGACGCGTCCCCGGAATTCGGGACTTTGGGGATCCAACGGCGGCGGCGCATATTTTTCGAATATGAGTTTTTGGCGACGGCGGACCAAGTTGAGGCCACGGGCCTTGACCCGGGTGCCTCTGCGAAGATTCTCATAGCGGTTGCACGCCCCGCCGAAAGGATAAACACGGCCATTAATTCGTATGCGTGAGATTTTACAACGGCGATCGCATTTTTCATTGCCTCCCTTGCAGATGAAGTCTTGGCCGTATTGTGCAGTGCGCCGACCCAGGGTATCCAAGCTGAAACTGCCCGGAGTCAATAGGCCATTGTCGATCCTCTTTTGAATCTCCAATGCCACACCGAATGCACCCATCAATCCGGGCTCGGGCGGTACCACAATCTTTTTTTCGGTCAAAGCCGCCATGGCCAGCGGTACTGCACGGTTATAGCAAACGCCGCCCTGCATGAAGACTTTGTTTCCAACCGGGCGGTTGCCTTTGACCCGGTTGCTGTAATTCATGCAGATGGAGTAGACCAAGCCGGCGACGATGTCTTTGCGGGCCAACCCAGAGTGAATAGCGTTCTTGATATCAGAAGCGATGAACGCGGCGCACTGATCGCTGAAGTTGGGCGGTCTCTTTGCCGCCATGGCTTCATCGGCAATCTCCTCCATGGGAATTCCCATGGTCTCCCAGGCGGACTCTTCCAGAAAGGATCCGGTGCCGGCCGAACAGGCTTCGTTCATGGCGTAATCCGTAGGGACGCCGTTGACAAGGTGAGTATACTTTGCATCCTGGCCGCCGATTTCAAAAATCGTATCGACTTCGGTGTCAAAGTAGACTGCGGCCGTGGCATGGGCGGTGATTTCGTTGATGACCCCTTCGGTCATGGCGTGCAGTCCGGCAATATGTCTGCCCGAGCCGCATACGCCCAGACCGATGATGCGCGGTCTTTGTGAGCCGATGCGCTCCTGAATCTGAGCGTCCAGTGCGTTGTAACACGCCTGTGATGCGGCAATGGGATCTCCCTTGGTGCGCAGGTAGATCGATGCCAACAGGGCATTGTCTTGTTGGCGTATCAATACGGCTTTGGTGGTTGTGGACCCCACATCCAGTCCCAATATGCACAGGTCGTCGGGGTGCACTTTGCCTCGTTCCAACCTCTTGAACTCCACGCAGGCTGTGTGATCAGCCAAGGGCGGAAGTTTTTCAAGATGGTTTTCTTCCTGGGTGAACAGCGCATCGGCCTGGGGCAGGGGCGCATCCGGTTGCGTCTGGGCCCATAAAGCTGCGCCCAGGGCTTCAAAATACGGGGCCTCCAATGGTATGATCAAGCCGGGGATGGCCTCTTTGAGGTGATGGGTCATCATTTTATTTTGGGATGCCCCTCCGGTGAGCATCAGGTTCCGGCAATCGACGCTTTTTAGCAGCTCTAAAATTTTATTGGCCATCATTTGGCCCAAACCTGCGGCCACGCGTGCTTTGGAGATGCCTTTGTTGGTCGCGTGGGTGCAGTCGGACTTGCAAAAGACGGAACATCTGCCGGAAACAGGGTAGGGGACCACCTCCGCTGTCCATCGGGATGCTTTGTCGAGTGAGGTGCCCAACCGCCGCAGCTGCTGCAGGAAGAATTCTCCAGTGCCGGCAGCACACTTGTTGCCGGTGAAGACATTGGTGATCTCTCCGCGCGGGTTCAGTTTATAGACCATGAAGGTCTCACCTCCGGCGCAGATAACCGCAGGGCATTGAATCCCCGGTGGTTTTACCCAGCCAAAGGCGTGCTCCACCGCTTCAGGTTCACAGATCGAGGGGGTGTTGAGCAGGTGACGGAAATTCCGGCCCGTGGCGGCGATTTTTTTGACGCCTGAAAGATCCAGTTTTTTCAATGCCCCGACGAGTGTTGCCCGGGGATTTCCCTCATGGGGGTGTACGGCTGAAGCCAGTAGCCGAAAAGGCCCGCGTGAGGCGGGGTTGGGTGTGGAGTTGGATGGGGCGCACTGTGCGATCTGGACGACTGACACAGTGGTGGCGCCCACGCATATTCCCAAAGATTTTATTGTATCAGGCATTTGTGCACCATCATACTGTTTATCCATAGGATTTTTGATCCAATTTTTAAAATACAAATGCTAAATCGCTGCCAATCCGTTCTTAAAACAAGCCTTTGTATAGCTCTTTAAGCCTTCATCGCACGGTCACAATTCGGTCCGCATAAAACGTCGGCAATCGCAACGCTCACTGCTATCTCAGTCTGAAATGGTGGAAATTTGGGAACGCAGGGCCCTATCGCCTGCGGTGATTATATCTATCCCTATAATTTTCGGGTGGTCAAGCTTTTTAAGCAGGATATTAAATTGGATTTTTGTTTATATAGATTTAAAGACAACGTTTTTGGGCAAGGCTAACGGGAGCAAGCTCTATTGTAGTACCTGTAATACCGCAACGGAACGATAACCCACTCCAGCTTCCTTACCCTATAGACTACTTTTTCCTATTCATCCGGCAGGTCGGCAGCCGTCTCTTGACGGATCTGGGTGATGGGGTGCGTCGTCAGCTGATGCTGTATATCTTTTAATTGGCGGTTGATCAGAGAAGAGGCCCAGAAAAAGGCGAAGCCCAGGGCGCCGGTGGCCAAATATGCAAACCCCAACAATAAACCTATGGGCAGGGTGTTTGGGCTGTGGGTCGCAGGGGGGCTGACGCCGGCCTCCACGTTGTTAATGGTGGTCCAGGATAGCACTGCACCAACGATGCCGGCAAAAAGGATCAGCCAGGCCACGATGGGCAGCATGCGCCTGAGCGCAGCGCCAAATCGGATTCTTCCGTCGCCCTGTGATGCTGCCGCGATGTATGCCGGCGGCGGATCTGTCACTTCGGGATCCATGGGTTCACTCCCGGCGCCGAACCCTTCATATTCAGGCGTCTCTTCTGTCGCTCCAATGCTGAATTGCTCCGTGGATTCCAGAACGACGGTTTCTGTTTGCACATCGTCAGGGGCGTCAGAATCGTTGAATTCCGCATGCGTTGCCGGCGGTTCAACCGATGGGACATCTTGGCCATCGGGCTCGGTGTCGGTGGGTGTATCGAATTGCATATCATCCGATGCTGTCGGATCCGTTTCCGGCTCCGGACCCAAAGCCTTCGCAGATGAATCTTGGGCGCTATCATGAAGCTGGACGCCGACAACATCATTGAGCAGGAGCGCCTCGTCTGCTTGATTTTCAATCTTTTCGGATTTATCGTTTTGATCTTTGTTCATTATATCATCCACCGCCTCATTTTTGACATCGACTACCCTTTCCTCGGCCCTGCGGGCTTTTTTCCGGGTGATTTTGCGCGCTAACTCAAGGGTCCGGGCGTGATGTTCATCCTCATAAGGGCGGGGCTCTATTCGGTTTCTCAATCGCTTTTCAACACGATCCCGCGCCTTTTTCAAAGATTCGGGATCCACTGCACTTTTTCGAATCTGAGGGGGCTCCCCAACGGTTGAAACGGTCAGACCAGGCATGGTGGTGACATCATGTTTGGAGTAGACAAGTCCGCATGACGGGCACTCAGTAGCAGGGACAAAAGCATCATCTCTTCTCTGTCGTTTATATCCGCATTTGGGGCAATTCATGACGTCATCTCTTTCATTAAGTTGATGTGAGGTGCCAAAAATAAGCAACTCCTATTTAATAAATGCAAGAAATGAACCATGATTTCCGGTTATTTGATTCGCCCAACGGCCTATACAAAATGTTGGGCAGGAGCCCTTAATATGGTATATATCCTGTGGTTCAATTATTCCGGTAAAAATTTTATCCGACCAGTTTTGGGATAAAAGCAAATTAAAGTGACAATTTACGGCACCCGATGATAAAAAAAATTATAGCCTCCACATCGGTGGAGAGATAAAATGCCAGGGAGCGGAAATGGCCAAGATTATCAGAGATGATCGATCCTACCGAGGTGTGCTCCAATCTGACGATGGTGTAATCATCAACGTTTTGGAAAAAAAAGAGAACCGGATCACATTCCAGAGCGCCTTTGGTTTATCGCGACATATGGTCCAGTTGTTGCGTGAACAGCCGGAACAAATTGTATTCAGCGAACGTTCCCGAATTGCACGCTTGGGGATCCAGATCACAGGCGATCCGCCTGCCATCGACAAACTCGATGGGTACGAATTGGTGATAACCCAAACCGCTTCCGCTGTGATTCCGGGGTATCCGGCCCTGGATCGACTGGACTCTTTTTTCGTCCAGGGTCTGCCTGTGGGGCGTATGGTTTTTTGCGATCCCGACTCCTTGCTCTCATCCGAAGAGGTGATGGCCGCCATTGAGCGGGCGGAGCTGAAACTGCCGGCCTCCACAGCCATTTCAAGCGACGGCAGCATTGTCATAGCGCCCCATAAAGTGATTTGCACGTTGCGGGAAGATACCAGCGATCAGACCTTCGGCCGTATTCTGTTGCGTGAAGATGGCCGTGAAATGCTCAATCGCTATCAGATCACCCGATCTGTTCCCAATGTGATCATTCCCCCCGGCCAAGGGGTGATCACCACATGCTCGATGTACCTCAACGACCATTATGTGGTGCTGCAAAGCGGTTTTTCCTTGGGGCGCAATCTGCCGGCCACAGTATTGGATCCGATCAAAACACGGGGCATTCGCATCTATCTGGAAATTATCAACGGCAGCAATCATACCATCGTCAATCCTTTGATCAGTGCCCGCATTTATGGTGCACCCAAACACAAGGGTGCGGAGCGGCGCAAGGCCCAAGTTCGCAATCACCGTCAGTACAGCTATTCAAGTTTTAAAGCGCTGGAAACAAGGCTGGCTGATCGACAATCCCGGACCTGTCATTTCCTTGACATGCCGCTGGCGGTCATCAAACCGTCGAGCGGCGGACTTGATAAAGCACAACTGGCCGCCAACGGCCCAGCCCGAAAGTGCCAGGTGGCGGAAGCCCACTGCGCCCTGGCACGGCATGATTTTTCGCCACGAAGCCAATGCGGACACGTATACGCCACTTCGAAGCTCCACCGGATGGTAAAAAAGAGGCCGGTGGTTCTGGCATTGAGATATTTTCCCAACCTGGTCGAGCATCGGGATATCATCAATTTAGCGGCCGAGGGCAAGCTCAAGGCGCTCTATTTTTATGAGGCCTCATGCGAGCACGGTCCCTTTCTGTCCCAGGAAGATCATGGGCGCCTGCAGGATTACCATGCCTTCGGCGTGGATGTCTATTGGGTATGCGGTCTGAATAAACGTCTTATGGTGCATACAATCCGGGACGGCAAGGGGTATTTTGTGGTCCCTGAGCGATTGGCCGATTTCCACAAATCCATGCTCTTTGCCTTTTACGGCTCCACCCTTCCGCTGACACCGGGTGGCAGGGAGCGTCTCGGCAAATTATTGGATGCCCTGATCTCCTTTTGGGGGAGCAATATCGGTATCGTGACCGGTGGCGGCAGCGGGGTCATGGAGGTGGCCAACACCTTGGGCCGGGAGCGCGGTATTCTTTCCGGCGCCAACTTCCTGGAGATTACCGACCAATCCATCACCACAGATGTGGATTTTTGCCAGGTATTTCAGGCCACCTGCCGCCATAGCCGGCAAAAGTGGTTTGAGATCGCCTCTTTTCCGATTTTTAATGTGGGTGGGTTGGGAACGCTGGAAGAGTTGGGGATTACCCTGTGCAATATGAAACTCTCCATTATGGAGCGGGTGCCCATCATTCTATTTGATACGGATGGAAACAGAGGCTTTTGGGACGGTATGCGCCGCCAGATCGCCACCATGGCAGGCCAAGCCCGGGCGCCGGAATGGATCGAAGAACATGTTGTCATCACCGATGACCCCGGGCAGGTGATCGACGCCTATCGGCGTCAGCTGCAGCTCTTTTAGGGCGCTGGAAGAAATTGAACTCCTTTACCGCTTATCCACCGATGGCGCGCATCGTGCGGCCGTTCACCGGTTCGGCCCCTTGGTCGTTCAGGCGGTGCCTTTCGGGTTTGGCTGCGGCGGTCGCCCGAATGATATGGCGCAAGCGCTCCATGGTGGCGCCATTGCGCAATGGCGTTATAATGTCCACCTCTTTATCGGCAAACAGACATGCACGCAGTTTACCATCGGCTGTCAAGCGCAGGCGGTTGCAGGTCTTACAGAAATGGTGGCTCAATGCGGCGATAAAGCCGATACGGCCTTTGGACTGAGCAAGACGTTCGTAAACGGCAGGGCCCCGCGCCTTGATGTGGGCAATCGGCTCTAACCGGCCAAGGGCGGCAACCGCTTTGCGGACCTCTTCAATGGAGATGAACAACTTGCTGTGCTGGTTTTGGGCCCATCCGCTGGTGGGCATCAGTTCGATGAAACGAATGTCATAGGGTTTCGTCAGGGTCCAGCGGGCCATATCTGCAATTTCATCATCGTTGATGCCCCGCATGGGAACCATGTTGATTTTAATAGGGGCCAAACCCGCCTGCTCTGCCGCCTCAATCCCTTTGAGCACTTGGCCCAGCCTGTCTTTGCCGGTTATTTGGGCATATCGCTCGGCGTTAAGCGTGTCCAGGCTGACATTGACACGATTGACGCCGGCCGCTTTCAGATCGGCGGCCATGGAGGCCAATAACACACCGTTGGTGGTAACGGCCAGGTCGGTCAGTTCCCGAAGCGATGACAACTTACGGCAGAATTCAATCATGTCCCTGCGCATCAAAGGCTCCCCGCCGGTGACGCGAATTTTGGTGACACCGTTGGCAACGGCTGCTTTGGCGATCTCGAACATCTCTTCATAGGTGAGTATTTCCGACATCGGCAGTTTGGGCCGTCCGTCAAATGGCACGCAGTATTGGCATTTCAGGTTGCAGTGATCGGTGATGGAGATCCGCAGATAGTCTATGGTTCGTTGGTATTGATCTTGTAACTGGGGCATAATGCTCTTTTCTAGTTTAGGCTTGTCGAAACGGCGATGATCTTTGCATCCGTCATTGTTGTATCCTAAGGGTAACCTTCTTACTGTGGCGGTGCAGATAGGGGGTGCCCAGGCCATGGCGCACCATTTTCAAAACCGCCTCTGTCTCCAGTGGCACGGTTCCCGCCAAAGCTTTAATTTCCGGCCAGCTGGAAAATGCTTCCACCACCATGGGGGTGCTGGGCCCCAGCAAAGCCGCTTTGACGTTCTTGCCGAGATGGCCCAAAATCTCTTCGAGGCTATTATTCAAAATGGCCGTCGATGTGATCAAGGCAGCATCCGCCCAATGACTCAATTTGTGGTAGAAATCCTTTTGGTCTCCGATACCGCGAAATTTGTCGATGATCTCGAC
>JASFKE010000094.1:0-10099 GCA_050118795.1 Desulfobacteraceae bacterium
CGATGCATCCCGCCTGGCTGCGTTGCGAAAGCTCGAAATATCTTGATATGCCTTCGCTTTCGCGCCTTGCCAGACGGGCGCCTCAACACTTGAAAATGTAAATTTATTTTTGCGCGAACCCTAAGGCATTAATTTAATACACCCCGATAAGAGCTTCGCTGATCCTCCCGGCCAGGGCGAGTTTTATTGACGGTTATTGTTATTCCTTTCAAAGCCGATCCATTCAAAGCCGCGATTGCAGATTGTGCCTGAGCTTTAACTGGCATCTCCACGAATCCATAATCTTTTGATCGGCCACTTTGTAGATCCTAAATAATCGTTAGTGAAGTTTCCTCACCGCATCATCGGTTCTGAAAAGGAATTCAAAGTTCCGTTTTATTTCCTCAAAATATATATATTCAATATTATTGGTTGGTTAAAAACTGGCATGTGGTTTGCTCTATGGGCTACGGTGCTACTTGGAGCTCTATTTAAGCGTTACGCTAAAGCAAACGCAAGTTTTTTTGATGGATACTATCCTTTACTCGTGCCTGTTTCATTTTGCCTGCGGCCGTATGGTGAAAGCAGTGATGGCGTGTCAATCATCGGCATGTGTAGATGGCAGTCCGCTATAGACGTTAACGTTGAGTTGAACGCAATATTCAATGAGTTTCGTAAAGCGTGATAAAAAGCCGGAAGATAGTAAATAAGCCTTGTACTTTTACACTTTCTGCATTAAATCCGCTCATCTTTTTCATTTGAACGGCCGCTCTGGCGGCATTTTGACAACTGCCATTGGTAATGAATAGGAGGGCACGATGGATGAAAAAAATAGTGACAGTGGAACCTGAACTGATTCATCCTGTAAATGAGATCGTTACAAAGAAGACCTGGCCGGAGCACCACGACAAACCTCAAGCGGGTGTACCCGCTGACCACTTTGTTGAGCGTGACGGCATCCAATTCGCGGGTACTCACCTGATCCTGGACTTCTGGGGGGCCAAAAAACTCGACAATCTGCAACTGATGGAGAAGTCCTTACGAGCTTGTGTCTCAAGCTGCGGTGCAACGCTATTGCATATTCATTTGCATCACTTTACGCCCAACGGCGGCATCTCCGGCGTAGCGGTGCTGGCGGAATCCCACATCAGCGTTCACACATGGCCGGAACGAGATTTTGCGGCATTCGATATTTTCATGTGCGGCGATGCCCGACCCGAAGAGGCCATCGCTATTTTGATGCGTGCCTTTTCTCCTAAAATGATGAATATCACAGAAAATCTGAGGGGGGTCGGCGGCCATGCCTAAATTTGCTGAAACGCTATATGACGCCTATGGGCAGGAATTCCGCATCGACGAGATGCTTTTTGAAGTCAAAACCGACCATCAGCACGTGATCATTTTTCACAACGCAGCTTTTGGCAGGGTACTGGTCCTGGACGGCGTGGTTCAAACTACGGAAAAAGATGAATTCATCTACCACGAGATGATGACCCACGTCCCGATTCTGGCGCATGGTAAAGTCAACCGGGTGCTCATAATAGGCGGTGGAGACGGCGGGATGCTTCGGGAGGTGACACGCCACCGCTGCATCGAGCAGATCACCCAGGTGGAGATCGACGGCCAAGTTATCGATATGTGCCGCACACACCTGCCCAACCACTCCCAGGGAGCCTTCGATGATCCGCGTGTAAAAATTGTAATCGACGACGGCCGTCAATTCGTAGAGGAGACCCAGGATAAATTCGATGTGATTATCTCTGACAGCACCGATCCCATCGGACCTGGAGAAGCCCTGTTTGAAGCGGATTTTTATGCCCAGTGCAAGCGCTGTCTGACCGAGGGCGGCATCTTTGTGGCCCAGAACGGTGTTCCCTTCATGCAGTTAGAGGAAGTGCGCACCACCGCTCGTCGATTGCAGCGTGTTTTCGAGGATTGGCACTTCTACTCGGCAGGCGTTCCGACCTATGTGGGGGGTATTATGGCATTCGCCTGGGGCACAGACAACCGGTCCCTGCGCCTGACGGAATCACAGACGCTGGCATCACGCTATATGACGAGTGGTATCAAAACCCGCTACTACAACCCGGACGTTCACCATGCCGCCTTTGCTTTGCCCCAGTATTTGCTGGAAGCCATAGGAAGGCAATCGCCATGACAAATCTCATTCAATACGCCCCTTTTGATGAAGGTCTGTTTTACCGCGATATGGTGAAAGAACACGGCTCCCCGTTGTTGCTGCTCGATGCTAAAACCGTGCGGACGCAATACCGTGAACTGCAATATGCCATGCCCGGGGTTGAGATCTACTATGCCATCAAATCCCTCCCCCATCGGGCGATTTTACGTATCCTGTCCGATATGGGGGCCGGTTTTGACCTTGCCTCTTCAGGCGAAATCGAACTGATCCGCGAATTGAAGACATCCGCAAGGCACACCATCCACTCCCATCCCATTAAACGCGACAGCGATATTCGGGATGGCCTGCGTTACGGCTGCACCACCTTTGTGGTGGACAATACCGATGAACTGCTCAAGTTCATTCCCTACAAACACCGGGTAGGGCTGTTCATCCGGATCAGTTTCCGCAGTGAATCCGCCGTGGTGGATCTTTCCAAGAAATTCGGATGCGCGCTGGAAGAGGTGGACGACATGCTCACCTTGGCGGCGAGAATGGGAATCCACATCAAAGGGCTCTGTTTTCACGTCGGCTCCCAGTGCGTTGACGCCGGACAGCAGGTCGAGGCGATTCATGCCTGCAACACACTGATCCGACGGCATCACGACACCGGTACCGCGCCCATCAGCACATTGGATATCGGGGGCGGTTTTCCCATCGCCTATGACGGCGGTCAGGTGGATATCAGCGATTACTGCGCCCCGATTCGCCAGGCATTGGCATCACTGCCCGCATACGTTAACGTGATGGCTGAACCAGGGCGTTTCATCTCAGGGCCGTCCATGACCTGTATCACAACCGTCATCGGCAAGGCGGTCCGCAACGGGCTGCGGTGGTACTACCTGGACGACGGTGTCTATGGTTCTTTTTCCGGTCAAATATACGACCACATGCGCTACCCCCTCAAGTGCTTCTCCGATCATAAAGGGCGTTACCCCAGTGTTCTGGCTGGGCCCACCTGTGACAGCATAGACGTCATCGCCGAAGATGTCGCGCTTCCGGAGTTGGATTTGGGGGAACTGGTGGTGGGCCATATGATGGGCGCCTATACTGTCGCCTCGGCCACCCATTTCAACCTGTTGAAAAGGGCGAAGGTGGTACTCATTAACGGTCAGGAAATGGCGACAGCGCAGATGGTGGACCGGGCCCAGGGCGGACTGCGTACCTTATCCAAAGCCCCAACGATTCATATCCAATAGTCTGGGCAATCCCAGAGATGAAGAAATATCGATTCCTATTGAAACAAAAAGAGGAACCTCCGGTTCTCTTTTTTTAACAATTGCAATGACGCCATATCTTTTCGCACCGAGGCCTTATTGCTGAATTGCACTAACCACAACTTTAGGAGAAAGAGACATGAAAAAAGCTGAATTGATTGAACAGATGGCTCAGGACGCAGACATTACCAAAGCCGCCGCTGGAGCAGCGATGGAATCGCTTATCGACGGTATCACCAAGGCACTCAAGAAGAAAGACGGCAAAGTAACGCTGACCGGCTTCGGCACCTTCGCTAAAATCCGCCGCAAGGCGCGTAATGGCCGTAACCCTCAGACCGGTGAAGCCATTAAGATCAAGGCCGCCAATGTTGTAAAATTCAAAGCCGGCAAAACACTCAAAGAAGCAGTTTAGAGAAAAATTGTTCGATTGGCCCTTGTCGTTATTCTTTTTTCCCTAGCGCCCGTCATACCTTATGCAGGCGCTAGGGTCGCACCTGAGTGACAGATGCTATAGCAGTAATTGATCCTGCAGGAGACTGCATTGGCACTGGCGATCAGGCATTCCAATAGTCATCGTATTCATCGAAATCATAGCCCTCATCATAGTCCTCGTCGCAAAAATAATCCACGGGTTCGAAACGGTATACCTTCAACAACAGGTCGCCGTCTTTTCGGGTAACCAAGCCACAGGCCTCGACCTCCTCGTCGATATGATCCAGCATTTTTTTCCCAATCTTGTCCATCACCACGACATACTCGTCGTCACCATTGTCGATGATAATGCCTGATCTGCCGTTGCCTAAATCAATCTCCTCAACATACCCATTCAAGGTGACCTCTTTTTCCATGGGAATTATTTTTTTGGCCATTTGTCCCCCTAAATATCATCCGTTTTAACCTTTGGTACTCTCGACTCGGAGCGCCTGAACACCAGCCAGAATCAGCAAAAATCGTGCCCCAATCTTGCACTGACACATCCTCCATATTAATTAATGTCGATTTTATCGCCTATCCGTTCAATGAACAAGAGATGGAAATTCGCTCAGCTGCATTCAGTTCTCACCTGGCGTCTTAAAGGTCTCTTTTTGGATGTCATATTTTCGCATCAATTTGTGGAGCTGACGTGTGCTGATACCGGCCTCTGAGGCAGAAGTATTGATTTTGCCTTTGTTTCTCGAAAGCAACGCTTTGAGGTACTGGCGTTCGAAATCTTCAAGCGCAATTTTGCGTGCATCGGCCAACGTTGAGTGCATGTCCAGGGGCAAAAGGGCTGTTTCCCGCTCTTCGAAAAGTTCCAAAGGAAAGCTCTCCGGGGTCAGGGTTGAACTGTTCTCGAGGATATAGGCTCGCTCTACCAAGTTTTCCAACTCTCTGACGTTGCCCGGCCACTCATATTGCGACAGCGCCCGAATCACCTCAGGGTGGACACCTGTAATCTGTTTCTGAAACTCGCGGTTCATCCGCTGCAGAAAGCGTTCAATGAGGTCCGGCAGATCTTCAGTTCTCATACTTAAGGGGGGAATTTCGATGGGGAATACATTCAATCGGTAGTAGAGATCTTTTCTAAAATGGCCTTCATCACTCAGCGCCTTCAGGTTCTCATTGGTAGCGGCTATGACACGGGTATTCGTCTCCGAGGTCTCTTCACCCCCGATCCGGGTAAAACTCCCGTCTTGCAGAACCTGTAAGAGCTTAATCTGCGCCGCCGGTGTCAAAGTGCCAATTTCATCCAGAAAGATAGTGCCGCCGTTGGCCAGCTCAAACTTTCCCATTTTTTTCTTTATTGCACCGGTAAATGCTCCCTTCTCATGACCAAACAGTTCACTTTCAATCAGGGTGTCAGGTATGGCGCCGCAATGGACACTGATGAACTGCGCGCCATGGCGGTTGCTGTGCTGGTGGATGAGTTTGGCCAGGACCGTTTTGCCGGTTCCGGTTTCTCCGGACATCAACACCGTTGTCTTTGTGGTGGCCACTGATTGGATCTTTTTGAATACATCTTTCATCGCCGAGCTCTTCGTACGCACCACCTCCAAAGCATCGGCCTTCCAGAATTGATCCCGAAGGTAGTCCAATTCTGACTGTTTCAAAACAGATTCAGTTATGGTTTTCGTGACCAATCGTATTTGCTCTATAGACAAGGGATAGTTGAGAATATCAGTGGCACCGGCCTTCACCCATTGCACGGCTTGGTGCATCTCTTCTGTGCGGGCCATTACGATGACCTTTATAGTGGGGCATCGCCTCTGTATATCCTTCATAATCTCATGGCAGGGATTATTCCCGGTCTGTTGCATCAACAGTCCAAGATCGGCAAATAGCATATCATATCGCACTTTGCCTAAAGCATGAATGGCTCTATCAAGATCGTCGATAATCTCAAGACGAGCTGTAGATTTGAATACTGAGAAGAGTTCGGTTCTATCGGCGGATGAGGTTGAGACAATAAGGGCCCGTTGCATGGCATCCCTCCGTATCCAGAGTCGGTTTTTCGTGGCTGCTTTTTATTAAATTCGATGGGATAGCGCAATATTAATATACATATAGACCCCGACAATACACACGTTCTTTCTGTCGGTGCCTATCAGGAACTCACAATTCCGGTTTTACCTGAATACGGAATCCGTCAATCATGAAATTTTATGCTTATATATCGGTATCTTGAGCGCTGTTTTTTGGATATTCCCCCCTACACAGCTTCCAGAACCGATCTGTTTAAGTGGATACTTTCCCCTCTTGTCAAACCATCCATTTAATTTAAGCTAATATTAATAAATGGTTATGATTTTGGCATGCGTTTTGATTACTATTTAAGTTGAACATCGAGAGGTATTTGAACCCATAAACGTTTATTTCACATAGCCAGCGCACCCACCTGACAAGCCGACACACTAACATAGCTCGTGTCTTTGTGCCGATGGGCGTCACAGGCGCTGGCCCTGGGGCGCTCATCATCCATCCGGAATAAAAAATAGGGTCGGAAGCGATGTCTAAAAGAAAAAACAGCAAAATCCGGGAGACATTGATGGGGATCGTCACCCCCGTCAAATGGGAAGGTGACCATATAACTGAGGTAGCGTTGTTCGCAACCGATGATGAGGAGTATCATATCGAGAATAGTGACAAATTCTTTGACCTGATACAGGAATTTATCGAGGCCACCGGTGTTGTAAGGCGAACCAAAAAGTCATTCAGGAGTATTAATATCAAAAAATACAGGGTCGTTTGATCTTTTGGACACGCAGCAGGGTGGCCGCTGCCTCACAGATTCCAAAATCGAACCTTGTCAAAAAGTGAAGGGCCTTCGTATGACAACTACAAAAAGATAAGCTCATGACAAATTCAGAACAATTACAATTCAAAGATTTGCGACAGCTTCTTGAGGATCAGATGACAGAGCTGGTTAACAAGGCAAAAGAGACTGTCTATGTGCTCTCCAAAGAAGGAGACAGCTCTGCAGATCCACTTGACCGGGCGACAATGGACAGCGGCCGAGAGAGCAGTCTACGATTCCGTGAGCGAGAAAGCCGGCTAATCCGTAAGATCGTAGTCACCTTGCGGAAAATGGATGAGGGGGTCTATGGGATCTGTGAGTCATGCGGTGATGATATTCCATTTAGCCGCCTGAAGGCTCGACCTGTCACCTCCTATTGCATCCAATGCAAGACGAAAATGGAAACTTATGAGAAAGCTGTAGGGATCTGATCCTGCGTAGCAATGGATTTTTGCTGGGATATCGACAACCATACCCGCGGATTTAGGGGGAGAGACGGGGGAGCGCTTCAAAAAGTCTACAATTTTTTTATTGGGTTAGCCCAGGATCTCTTTGAGATAGCGCCCGGTATGACTCAAGGGCGTGGCGGCGACTTTTTCGGGGGACCCCTGGGCCACGACTTTTCCGCCTCCGTGCCCGCCTTCGGGGCCTAAGTCGATAATCCAGTCGGCGGATTTGATTACGTCCAGGTTGTGTTCGATGACGATAACGGTATTGCCTGCTCTTTTGAGGCGCTGAAGCACTTCCAGGAGCATTTGGATATCCTGGAAGTGGAGACCGGTGGTGGGTTCATCCAGAATATAGAGGGTGTTGCCGGTGCCGGTTTTGGCCAGCTCTCTGGCCAATTTAATCCGCTGGGCCTCCCCGCCGGAGAGGGTTGTGGCCGCCTGGCCGAGTTTGATATAGCCCAAACCCACATCCATTAGGGTATCGAGAATTTTGCGGATTTTGCGATGGTTGGCAAACAGCTCCCGGGCCTGACGCACGGACAGCTCCAGCACATCTGCGATGGAGTGCCCCTTGAAGGTCACTTCCAGGGTGGCATCGTTGAAACGCCTCGCCCGGCACGCTTCGCAAGGTACAAAGACATCGGCCAGAAAATGCATCTCCACCCTGATATAGCCGTCCCCGCGACACGCTTCGCAGCGTCCGCCTTTGACGTTGAAGGAGAATCGGCCCTTTCGGTAGCCGCGCACATTGGATTCGGGCAGCAGGGCGAACAGATCCCGTATATGATCGAAGACCTTGGTGTAGGTGGCCGGATTGCTGCGGGGGGTTCGCCCGATGGCTCTCTGGTCGATGTTGATCACCTTGTCGAGGTGGTCCAGCCCTTTGACGCAGGCGTGGCGGCCGACCTCAATGTTGGTGTTGTGCAGGCGGCGCGCCAGGGCGGGATAGAGGATTTGGTTGATCAGGGTCGATTTGCCAGCTCCGGAAACACCGGTGACGGCCACCAGCAACCCCAAAGGAATGCGTACGTTGATGTTGGCCAGGTTGTTTTCCGCGGCCTTTTGGACACAGATCCAGCGGTTTCCGGCACTGCGCGGCGTGCAGCGCCGGGTGGGGGTCGGGATGTCGGTTTTCCCACTGAGATAACGGCCGGTGGGGGAGTTGTTGTCGCGGCATATTTGCCCAAAGGTGCCTTGGCTGACGATCTGACCGCCCAGCAGGCCGGCGCCCGGTCCCATGTCGACGATCCAGTCGGCCGTCTCCATGGTTTCGCGGTCGTGTTCGATGACGATCAGCGAATTGCCGATGTCGCGCAGATGGCACAGGGTTCCGAGCAGTTTGAGGTTGTCACGCTGGTGCAATCCGATGGAGGGCTCGTCCAGGATATATACCACGCCGGTGAGTTCGGAACCCACCTGGCTGGCCAGGCGGATGCGCTGGGATTCACCCCCGGACAGGGTGGGGCCTTTTCTGGAGAGGGTTAAATAGTCGAGCCCCACATTGATCAGGAAACAGAGCCGGTTGACGATCTCTTTGATGAGCTCTCCGGCGATGAGTTTGCGATTGCCGCCCAGGTTGAGCCGGCTGAGAAAATCGTGGGCCTCGCCAATGGTCATGTCGGTTATATCGATAATCGACTGATCTGCGATGCGTACATTCAGGACCTCGGGTTTGAGCCTGCGGCCGTTGCACTGCCGGCAGGGTTGGGAAGACATGAACGAGGCATAATATTTTTTCTGATGTTCCGACTGGGTCTGGCGGTAGCGGCGCATCATGGTGTTGATCAGTCCCTCCCACGCCAGGGTGACTTTGCCCTGAATTTTTTCCGAATCCCAATCCACCACCACCTCCCGGCCATTGGATCCGCGAAGCAGTATGCGTTGGTGTTTTTTGGCCAGCCGGTTCCAGGGGGTGTCGAAATCGATGCCCCATTGCTGCTCCATGGCCAAAAGCTGCCGACTGCCCCAAGAGCCTTTCCGGTTCTTGTTTTGGGCGAAATAGTTACGCCACGGCACCACGGCGCCCTGGCGAATGGACAGGGTCTTGTCCGGAATGAGTTTATGGATGTCCATACTCAACTGGCTGCCGATGCCGTTGCATTCGGGGCACATGCCCAGGGGGGAATTAAAGGAAAAGAGCGAAGGCTCAAGCTCGGGATAGGCAATACCGCAGCAGGTCCGGGCCTCGCTCATCAGCAGGTCTTCGCCGCCCAGGGTGTGGACGATGAGCCGGCCCCTGCCCAGCTTCAAAGTGGTCTCCACCGAATCGGTGAGGCGGTTGCGGAAACTTTTGCCGGGTTTGATCACCAGGCGGTCCACCACCGCCTCGATGGTGTGTTTTTTATGTTTGTTCAACTTCTGAACGCCTTCGATGGCCTGTACCACGCCATCGATGCGCACCCGCGCATAGCCCTCTTTGATCAGGGCCTTGAGGCGGTCGCGATGCTCGCCTTTGCGGTTTTCCACCATGGGGGCCAGTAGCATGATTTTGGTATTGGCCGGAAAATCGGCGATTTGGGCCACCATCTCCTGGGCATTGCCGTGTCCAACCTGTTTGCCGCAGCGGATGCAGAATTGCTGGCCGATGCGGGCGAGCAAAACGCGCAGATAGTCATACACTTCGGTGATGGTGCCCACTGTGGAGCGGGGATTTTTGCTGGCGGCCTTCTGCTCGATGGAGATGGTGGGCGACAGTCCGCGGATGGTATCGTATTTGGGCTTTTCCATCTGCCCGATGAACTGTCGGGCATAGGCCGATAGAGATTCCACATAGCGCCGCTGCCCTTCGGCAAAGATGGTGTCGAAGGCCAGGCTCGATTTGCCGGATCCGGACACGCCGGTGATGACCACCAGTTTTTTCTTGGGCAGGGTGACGTCAATGGTTTTGAGATTGTGCTCCCGGGCGCCTCGCACCTCTATGGCATCGATCTCTGTGGCGGTGGTTTTATTTCCGAGGGGTCCCTTTGGGAAAGTCGTTTGCTTGTTTGTGGCCATGGTCAAG
>JASFKE010000095.1:0-10099 GCA_050118795.1 Desulfobacteraceae bacterium
AGCATATAAGCCCCCCCGCTATGCTACCCTTTCTAAAAGAAATGAGCCGGTCCCGAGCCGGTTTATTCTTCTATCGACACGTTTCTTCTAAAGCAATGACAACCGAGTGTTGTCCAGGATCAGCCACCACCGGTGCAAGAGAAGTGTCATTCAACAGAGGGATCCTCCTTCTTGGCGGCTGTCCATAAATTTGCCATCTCCTGTCTTGAAAACGAATCCAATGAACGTTTTTTACCAGCTGCTGTGGTCTCCATGTGGTTAAACCGGCGGATAAACTTTCCGGTGGATCTTGACAGTGCGGTTTCCGGATGAATCCCGGCCAAACGGGCCACATTCACCAATGAAAACAGGACGTCCCCTAACTCCATGGTTGCCTTTGATTGGTTGGTTTCCAAAGCATTGGACTTGTTGACCTCATCCTTAAATTCAAACCACTCATCCTCGGTCTGCGCCATAACTTCATCCAAGGTATCCCAATCAAAACCGGTGCCGGCAGCACGTTCTGAAATTCGAAAAGCCCTCATCAGCGATGGCATTCCGGCGGGGACAGAGTCCAGATGTGACTCTTGGGCCCCTTTTTCCTGCTCTTTGATCCGGCGCCACTGCGCTTTGACATCCGCGGTATTTTCCACCTTTTCAGAGCCAAAAACGTGGGGGTGGCGACGAATCATCTTTTGAACAATCCGCGCCAATACCTGCTCCAAGGAAAAGCGCCCCTTCTGCTGATACAAATAAACTACAAACAAAACCTGGAACAGAACATCTCCAATCTCTTCAAGAACCCCCTCCGGGTCGTCATTATGGATGGCCTCCACCAATTCATACATCTCCTCAATCAAATAGACGGTGAGGGTGGAGGGTGTTTGCTTCCGATCCCAGGGGCAACCGTTTTCGCCTCTTAAGGCGGCAATGAGATCAAGGAGGGTTTCAATGGAGGGATTTCCAGCGTCGATTGAGGGTTTTGCCACGATTAGCGTTATTCCTTCGTATTGTTGCTGAAACTTTGTTTCATCTCTTTAGGGGTCACCTGTGCCAGGTAGGCGCTCAATTGCATCATGTGGCGTGCTACCTGTGATTTTTTTATGATTGCCGCATTTTTTGGCAGGAACGTGGTCAAGACCAACAAAATAATCACCGTAATCAATAGCCCTTTGGTGCACCCAAACAGCGCACCGCAGATACGGTCTGTCCAGCCCAGGAAACTGATATTCATCAAATATTTGATCACCACACCGGTGAAGCTCACCGCCAGAAAAACCAGCAGAAATATTGCCATAAAACTGAAAATACTCAGATATCCCGGATTTGTCACCCACTGTGAGAGATATTTGGCCAACTGGGGATAATAACTATACGCCGCGTAGAACCCCCCCATCACCCCCACAATGGAAGAGAGTTCTTTGATCATGCCACGGAACACACCACGCACCAGACAATACCCTACAATGACAGCCAGTACGAAATCGAGCAGATTCATGGACCACCTAAGCTCATACGGTTGTAAACCACTTCGAACAAGAGGGGTTGAAACTAACAAAGCCCCCCGGTATCGTCAAGGGCAATTGTTCTGGGCAAACATTCTATACAGCACATAAGACCTCAACATCTTATTTAAATACACAATTGTTCAATTCAGAGACACCCAGGGCGGGGGCACGCCCGAATCCCTGCCCGCCCTATTTGATAAAATTACCCTGTTGTTGCATTTCGACCAAAATTTGGTTAGTTTTGAGCTATTGCCCCGAGCATTGACAAAGGTCAATGGAACCAGAATCATCATAGGTTTTATATGGACAAAGATCAGCACCAAGCAAAAATCACCTTTACAGACCTCGAACTCGCACGCCAGCTTTTCGGTGAGCACAATTGCCATCTGAATCAAATTTCCAAATCACTCTCTCTGAGCCTCAAAGCCCGTGGGAACTCGGTCCACGTTCAAGGCGAAGCGATTGCCGCTAAGTTGGCCCAAAACCTTTTGACCCAGTTATACGGACTGATCAAAAATAAATATCCGATTTATTCAAAGGATATAGATTATGCCATCCGCCTGTTAAGTGCCGACGATCGGGTTCAACTTAAAAATGTATTTTTAGATACCGTCTTTATTACCTCAAAAAAGCAAGCCATCACCCCGAAAAGCCAGGCCCAGAAAAACTATATCGATGCGATGCGGCAACATGACATCGTCTTCGGTATCGGCCCGGCCGGCACGGGTAAGACCTATTTGGCCATGGCCATGGCGGTTTCAGCGCTGAGTAACCGCATCGTCGACAGAATCATCTTAACGCGTCCCGCCGTCGAAGCGGGCGAAACACTAGGCTTTTTGCCGGGGGACCTGACCGATAAAGTAGACCCCTACCTGCGTCCCTTGTATGATGCATTGCATGATATGATGCGATTTGAAAAAGTGTCCAACTTGATGCAGCAAGGAATTATTGAGGTGGCACCCATCGCATTTATGCGCGGCCGCACCTTGAATGACTCCTTTGTGATTTTGGATGAAGCCCAAAACACCACCTCCGAACAGATGAAAATGTTTCTGACCCGAATCGGCTTCAATTCCAAAGCCGTGATCACGGGAGATATTACCCAGATCGATCTACCGTCCCACAAATTGTCGGGCCTTGTCGAGGCCAAGGATATCCTGGCCGATATTGAAGGGATTGAGCTTGTTTACTTTAGCCAGCATGATGTCGTGCGACATAGGCTGGTTCAGAATATCATTCAGGCTTATGAGGAGGCCGCCTCTCAAAAAAAGATCGCAAACGCAGACGCCCTCACTGCGGCCGTGGACCAACCGGAGTGACACTTCGATGAGCCCAAATCGAAAAAACAGACCGCCAAAGAGCCATAGCGTCCAATTCGGGAGGCACCTGAGGTGGCTGATACTCGTTCTGATCGTGGCGATATTTATAATCATGCTATATCCGAGCCTGGTGGTCCAACGTCACCAATATCGTTTAGGCGACATTGCCGAAAGAGACATCAAAGCCCCCCAAGATTTTTTCATCGAAGATCAGACCGCTACCCAAGCCAGCCGCAGGCTTGCCGTTGAGTCGGTGTTAACCGTATATGACCACGACCCCCGCATTTTAATACAAATTACGGATAATATCGAAAAAGCTTTTAACGATATGCGCAACATCATCAAAGGCTTCAAGGGGCAGCCCACCCAGAACGCACCCGCTGAATTGACCGCCCACACCCAACACAACTCCGTTCAGCAAAAAATAGAAAATGAATTGTGGGCCCAAAAGGGTATTTTTGAATCTCAACTGGGTATCGAGATCAGTCGAGGAGCCTACAAGCTTCTGATAAATGGGGGTTTTACCGGCAACGTAGCCGAACTCATCACCAAAATTTTATTTGAAATTCAAACCAATGGCGTCGTTGCCAACAAAGAGATTCTGCTCAAAGAGATCAACAAAGGCATCACCGTCCGCAACGTCACCAGCCAGACCGAGAAAACAATTACAGCGTTGCGGCAGCACTATAGTCCGGAACAGGCCAAAGCCATGGTGCGTATCATCGCCAAACCCCTGGTCAAAGACCTCAATTTCAATTTGGTCAACCTGATCGTGGACATGAGCCAACGATTGATACAGCCGAATCTGACCTTGAATCGAAATGAAACCGAGACCCGTAAACAGCAGGTATTATCCAATGTCAAACCGATCATGTACAAATTTAAGGCGGGCGAGATGCTGGTACGGGAAGGTGACCGCATTACCGAAGAGCAATTGCTGATATTGAGGGCCCTTACCCGTCAAAAAGAACACCGTCACATCGCAGCAACAGGATTAGGAGCGGCGCTGGTCGTCGCAACCTTCATATTGGTGCTCCATACCCTCTATCTTCGCAACCCGCGGCACGCAGCCGCGAACACCAACAAAAATCTGCTGTTCATGAGTTTGGTCCTGTTGATGGTATTCGCCATAGCAAAGATGGGTGTTTTTTTCTCGGCGATGGCCTCGACGGCGGCGCCGTTTACCATTTCACCGGGCTCAATTACTTACGCAGCACCGGCTGCCGCCGGCGCCATGCTGGTATGTATCTTCCTGGGATTTGAAATCGCCCTGCCTTTTAGCCTTGCCGCTTCGTTGTGCGTGGCGCTGTTATTCGGAAATCGCATTGAAATATTTGCCTTTTTTTTCATCAGCAACGCCATGGGCAGCTATTGGGTCCAGCATTGTCGAGAACGCAAAGTCTTGATCACGGCCGGCATCAAGCTAGGGTTGTTGAACATGATCCTGGCCACAGCGGCCAGCATCTACTCCACCAACTATACGGGTTTCAAGCTGCCGCTGGACTGGGCAATGGCTTTCTCCAGCGGCATCATCAGCGCCATAGTGGCAGTGGGCGTAGCGCCGTTGCTGGAAATGGCCTTTGGCTACAACACAGACATTACCTTGCTGGAGTTGGCCAATCTTGATCGTCCCATATTAAGGCGCTTGATGCTCGAAGCACCGGGCACATATCACCACTCGGTCATTGTAGGATCGCTGGTGGAGGCCGCTGCTGCTGAAATCGGTGCCAACCCCTTACTGGCCAAGGTATGTGGGTACTACCACGATATCGGCAAAGTAAGAAAACCCCTCTATTTTATCGAAAACCAGGGCAATACTAAAAACAGGCATGATAAACTGGCGCCATCGATGTCCAGCCTTATCCTCATCGCCCACATTAAAGACGGCATCGAGATTGCCCAAAAAAACAAGCTGGGCCAAGTGATTATCGACACCATCAGACAACACCACGGCACCAGTTTGATCAGCTATTTTTACAACAAGGCGATACAGCAAAAAGGTGCCGAAGCCGTTAAAGAGGATAACTTCCGCTATCCAGGCCCACGCCCCCAAACCAAAGAGGCCGGGTTGGTGATGCTGGCCGATGTCGTGGAAGCGGCCTCGCGCACTTTGGAAAACCCGACGCCGGCCAGAATCCAGGGGATAGTGCAGCACTTGGTCAACAAAATATTTTCCGACGGACAACTCGACCATTGTGAACTCACACTTAAAGATCTGCACAGCATTGCAAAAAGCTTTAACAAAATATTGAACGGCATCCACCACCACCGCATTGAATATAGCGACAAACCAACCAAAGAAAGCAGCAAAAAAAGAAATGGCCATTCTGATCGACAATCAACAAGGAAACCATCCCATCGAGACCCGAAAGATAGAGGTGAAGGCACAGGCCATCTTAAACGCCTTGGACTGCCGTGAGGGTGAGCTCTCTATTCTGATCGTGGACGATCCGGGCATCACAAAGATGAACCAAGCCTATTTGGATCACAGTGGCCCCACCAATGTTATCTCCTTTTCCATGCGCGAAGGCGAATTTGGGGATATTAATCCTCACCTGCTGGGCGACGTCATAATTTCTGCCGACACTTGTGCCAGGGAGGCCCAACAGGCCGGTATATCGATGGAAAATCGTTTTGATCAACTATTGATTCACGGTATTTTGCATATTTTCGGTTATGACCATATTCACTCGGAAGTTGAAGCCAGGATCATGGAGACCAAAAGCGACGAGTTGGCCGCACTGGTGGACGCCCTTAAAATTTGAACTGTGAACTTTTGGAGGTTACCATGATCGTCGTTACAGCCAAACAAATGCAGATCTTGGACCGTCATACCATTGAACAATTCGGCATTCCGGGACGCGTGCTCATGGAAAATGCCGGTCGAGGCGCCACCCATGCCTTTTTGAAGCACATCTACAGCAAGGGACCTGGAAAAGTCGGCGTTTTGGCCGGCCGGGGTAACAATGGCGGTGACGGCTTCGTCATGGCCCGCTATCTTTCTCAAAAAGAGATAGACGTCACCGTATTCCTACTGTCCACCGCTGACAAGGTCAGAGGTGATGCCGCAGACAATTTAAAATTGCTCGAAGCGTCCCGCGTCCCGGTGGTGGAAATCCCCGATCAAGCGCGCTTGGCCGATCGCCGATCAGGCATGCGCCATATCGCTTACTGGATTGATGCCATATTCGGCACCGGTCTCAATTCTGACGTCAAAGGCTTCTTTCGCCATATCATCGAATTCATCAACGGATTAAAGCGGCCCGTCTTTGCCGTGGACATTCCTTCGGGGCTAAATGCCGATACAGGCCAACTTTGCGGCACTTGCATAGGGGCATCCGCCACCGCCACGTTTGCCTATGCCAAAATCGGCCATGTCGTCTATCCAGGGGTACAACACTGCGGCCCGGTGGACGTTATCGACATCGGAGTCCCGCCGGCAACGGCTGCCACCGCGAATATTAAACAACAATTGGTCACAGGGCGACATATCCAATCCGTGTTGGAGCAGCGTAAACCCGACACCCACAAAGGGGTTACCGGCCACGCCTTGATCGTAGCGGGTGCCACAGGTAGAACCGGCGCAGCGGCAATGACCACCACCTCTGCGATCAGAGGCGGTGCCGGGTTGGCATCACTGGCAATTCCCCAATCCCTGAACTCCATTTTGGAACCCCAGGTCACCGAGGCCATGACAATCCCGCTTGAGGACCAGGGTACGGGTTTGCTTTTGGAAGAAGCGTTTGACGGCATCGTTAAAGCGTGCGAGTCTAAACAAGCCATTGGGTTGGGACCAGGTCTGGGCACGGCATCCCATACCCGCAATCTGGTGTATCGTATGATCAAGGAGATCGATCTTCCAATGGTGATCGATGCCGACGGCCTGAACAATATCGCCGGCCATATCGGACGCCTGGAGGGACGTAAAAACGCTACCATATTGACCCCCCACCCTGGAGAAATGGCCCGGCTGACCGGAGTGACCACGGCCGAAGTTCAAAGTGATCGCATAACAGCCGCCCGATCCCTGGCAAAACAAACCCAAGCCTTGGTGGTCTTGAAAGGCGCTCGAACCCTTATCGCCACTCCGGCCGGGCAGGTATGGATCAACCCCACCGGGAATCCCGGCATGGCCAGCGGCGGTATGGGTGATGTGCTTACCGGATTGATCACCGGATTTTTGTCTCAGGGATACACGCCATTGAATGCCTGCCTTGCAGGGGTTTACATCCATGGTCTGGCGGCAGATATGCTGTGCCTGAAATCAGCCTGGGGATATCTGGCCACTGAGGTCATGGATACCATCCCCTTGGCTCTCCACAGAACAATGAACGATCCTGCTGATGCACCTATGGGTCATATATTTTTGTAAAGAGATAAAGATGAGCCAACAGCCGGAAAGCAGGTTAACCCTGTTCACAAAAAACGCCGACGAAACATCTCACCTGGGTTACGAAATCGGCAAATACTTGCAAGATACGGTTATTATAAAGCTTATGGGTGATCTGGGAAGCGGCAAAACATGTTTTGTCCAAGGCCTGGCAAAAGGGCTGGATGTACCCGAGGGATACGACATCACCAGCCCGACCTACACCCTGATCCACGAGTACACGGGTCGCTTGCCCCTGGTACACATTGATCTATACCGTATCCATGATGAGATGGATGCCGAAGCCATAGGCCTGGTAGAAATTTTAGGACAAGAGATGGTCGCCGCTGTGGAGTGGGCCGATCGATTGAGCCATGGCTTTTGGCCCGACGTGTCCACTTTGGATATTATGTTCCACACGATTGAGGAGGATACCCGTAAACTTCAATTAATTGGATATGGACTTCAAACCTGCGATTTGATAAAGAGCATCGGCATCAAATGGGAAAGGTCGGCATCCGGATGAGAAAAGGATCATCATCCACCCCGCAGGCCGTATGCCCAATCACTTGCCGGATGCGGCATCAATGCCATCGTGTTTGGCATTAAACACCCTTTTCGCGCTGGAGCTCCAAAACATAGCGGGAGCACAAGAGGATGAAATGGCTTTAGTGGTTCAAAAATTCGGCGGTACATCAGTTGCCAATATCAAACGCATCAAAAATGTCGCCAAACGTGCGGCCAAAACCTATGATCAGGGCAATGATGTTGTCATCATCCTTTCGGCCATGGCAGGGGTCACGGACGGACTTGTCGAAATGGCCAATATGGCCTCGAAATCACCTGACAAGCGGGAGATGGATGTCCTTTTAGCCACCGGAGAACAAACCACCGCCGCTCTGCTGGCCATGATTCTCAAGGACATGGGATATAATTCTCGCTCCTTGCTGGGACACCAGGCCGAAGTGGTTACGGATTGCGACTATGGCAATGCCCGCATCATAGAGATCGGCGCCGGACGGCTACGAGCCCTGCTGGATCGTAAAACCATCGTGGTGGTCGCCGGTTTCCAGGGATATGACCTTAAAGGCAACATCACGACCCTCGGGCGAGGTGGATCGGACACTTCTGCTGTAGCCATCGCCGCCGCCCTTGATGCGGACGTTTGTGAAATATATACGGACGTGGACGGCATCTATACGGCCGACCCCAATGTCTGTGAAAAGGCGCAAAAACTCAAAACCATTACCTACGATGAAATGCTCAACATGGCCAGTTTGGGCGCAAAAGTTTTACAGATACGCTCGGTGGGATTTGCAAAAAAATACAATATCCCCGTCCATGTTCGTTCATCATTCAGTGAGGAGGAAGGTACCATGGTCGTCAGTGAAGATTCGGCAATGGAGCAATTATTGGTATCCGGCGTCACCCAGGATAAAAATCAAGCCCGTGTTACCATCACCAAAGTCCCGGATCAGCCTGGCATCGCAGCAAAAGTCTTCTCCCCCATTGCCGAGGCAGGTATTCTGGTCGATATGATCATCCAAAACACCCGCAAGGGCGGAAAAACAGATATAACCTTTACAGTGCCCAATGCTGATTTTGATAAAACCTTGGAGATCACCCGTAATACAGTTGCAAAAATCGGTGCGGATGAAGTATTCGGCGATACGGAAATTGCCAAAGTATCCGTTATTGGCGTCGGCATGAAAAACCACTCGGGCGTCGCCTCCGTGATGTTCAATACCCTGGCCAGAGAGAACATCAACATTATCATGATCAGCACTTCTGAGATTCGCATATCTTGTGTTGTGGAAGAGAAATATGCCGAGTTGGCTGTGCGGGTGCTACACACCGCATTCGGCCTCGACATCGAAGCGTAAAAGCCGCCAGGGCTTCATATCCTGTGTTGCCAAGGGCTTGCAGTAGTCTTACTACGGCGGCGCCCTTGGACGCCTCGGCTATGAAGCCCTGGCGGCTTTTACTACAACTAGAGAACTGCATCGATCTCTTCGGCAATGCGGGCGGCGGCGGCAACCGGATCGGCGGCATTGCGTATGGGTCTTCCGATGACCACATAGTCCGATCCCTTGGCCACGGCCATGGCCGGTGTCACCACCCGTTTTTGATCGTCTTTTTTACCGGCGTCTGACCAATCCGGGCGAATACCAGGCGTCACCGTAAGAAAAGAGGACCCCATCTGCTTTTTGATCAATTCGACTTCCCGGCCGGAACAGACAATCCCTGCACATCCAGCCTCCTTGGCCATCGCAGCTTTATGCAAGACCAGTCGACTCAAATTATCCGATATGTCATCGGCATAACCGGCACTGCGCAAATCTGAAGCTACCACGCTGGTCAGGACCGTAACCCCCAAAACACCGACCTGGCCGCCGCTGCCGTTCACGGCGGCTTCCAGCATGGTGCGATTCTCGCCGCAATGGACAGTGGCCAGCTTTACACAGAGATCTGCAATACCGCGCATGGCGCGTTCAACAGTAATTGGGATATCGTGCAGTTTGAGATCCAGAAATATCCCGGCACCGGTATGTTCGGTAATCCAACTCACAAGGTCGGGGCCTGTATGAACGAAGAGCTCCAAACCGATTTTAAACATCCCCACATGATGATAGAGTTGTGATACCAGTTGCCGGGCGGTACCTCCGGACGGCACGTCCAAAGGAAAAATCAAGTAATCCTTGCCTTGCTTCATGCCCCCCCCATATGTTTTATCTGCACCCAAAAAAACCGCATACTGTGTTTCGTTGCCTACCTTATAAACATTATTGAATTTTATAGCAATACCATGTTATTGCATTGTCTGATAAAGTTATGACACCCATCGGCGACAGATCAACTTGGCTTGTGTTGAGGAACATTTTTATGAAGACAGCCGGGAAAGATCGGGCATAAGACTTTCCCGG
>JASFKE010000096.1:0-9966 GCA_050118795.1 Desulfobacteraceae bacterium
GGCGGCCCTGTGCAACAAATGTTCGGCCCTGACCGTTAAAAAGGAGGGCCCCATCCACAGCATCGCGCAGCTCAAAGGCCGGCGCATCGGCTATGTTCCCGGAACCATGCATGAAATCCTGTTGCGAGAGGCCTTGACGCGCCACAACCTCTCCCCGGAAAAAGATGTGCAATTGACCCGGGTGGATTTTTTCGACATGGGCCTGGCCCTGGCCCGCGGCGGAATCGATGCCTTTTTATCCGGCGAACCCTTTCCCACCCTGGCCGTCGAAGAGGGCTACGGCCGCATCCTGGCCTACCCCTATTATAACGACTCGGTGGGCACCATCAATGCCGGAATGCTGGTGACCCGAAAAAACCTCCAACAGCAGCCGGAGAAAATTCTTCAATTGGTCGAAGCCCATGCGCTGGCCACCCGGTTTTTGCAGGAAAATCCGGATCAATGGCTGGATCGGGCGGCCGGTTTCGGCAGCCGGCGTGCTGTTCTGGATAAAGCCGCACCCAATATGGAGTTGGCCTGGCACATGGATGCAGCCTTTATCCAACGCGCCAAAGCCTTGGGCGCCCGCATGCAGGAGCTCAAGGTCATCGACCGGCAGCCCGATTACGAGAAACTGTTCGATCTTCAATTCGTCCAACAAGTCAAACGGAAGCTGGATCAGTGACCACAAATCGAGCCCATAACCATTGGCCCTATCTTCCGTGGCTCGTCCCAGTTGTCTCTATAGCTGTGTGGTTTTCGGTGAGCAAAGCCGGATGGATTCCCAATTATCTGCTCCCAGATCCCGTCAGCATCGCCAAGGCCGGTTACCACTATGTATTCGGCCAGGAGGGCAGCGCACCTTACGCCGGCCGTTTTTTTTCCGACGCCTGGGCCAGCTTGGTCCGGGTGACCCTTGGTTTTATCCTGGCGGTTGCTCTGGGCATCCCTTTGGGGGTGCTCTCCGGGCGTTTGACCGTGTGCCGGCGGTTGATGAGCACCACCATCAACGCCCTGCGGGCGGTCCCGGGCATCTGTTGGCTGCCCCTGGCCCTGGTGTGGTTCGGCATCGGCATGCGCACCACAGTTTTCCTGGTGGCCATGGCGGCCTTTTTCCCCATCTACATCAACACCGCCGCCGGCGCCCGCCAGGTCAGCAAATTGTTGTACCAAGCCGGCGCCATGATGGGGGTGGGACGGCTTGGCGGTGTCTTCACCATCCTGCTGCCGGCGGCCATGCCGCAAATCATCAGCGGCCTGCGGCTGGGCATGGGCATCGCATGGGCCTACCTGGTGCTGGGCGAGCTCACCGGCGTGCCCAACGGTCTGGGGGCGGTGATCATGGATGCGCGCATGCTCGGCCGCATCGATATCATCATGGTGGGCATCTGCATCATCGCCGTCATGGGCCGTATCAGTGATCTGGCGTTGAATACGCTGATGCGCTATTGCTTCAAATCCGCAAGGAGAATGGCGTGACGAAGCCGTTGAAATTGATTCGTTATCCGTCGGCCGGCCCTGCGAAACCACCGGCATTGGCGGCCCGTAAGGTGAGCAAGGTTTTCCACGTGGAGCAGGGCTTTTCAACGGTATTGTCGGATCTTCATTTTGACATCCATGCCGGTGAACTGGTCTGTATTCTGGGCCCCAGCGGGTGCGGCAAGACCACCGTGCTCAATCTGATCGCCGGATTTGAACGGCCCAGCAGCGGGCAGCTGTCCATCGATGGACGCCGCATCGACAAACCCGGCCCCGACCGTTGTGTGGTGTTTCAGGAAAACGCCCTGTTTCCCTGGCTGACGGTGGCCGAAAACATCGCCTTCGGCGCCAAACGGATCCTGCCCGGAAAACAGTTGGCCCCAGAGGTGGAGCGGTATTTGGAGATGGTGGGGCTCAAGGCGTTCAAGGGTTACCTGCCCAGGGATATCTCCGGCGGCATGAAGCAGCGTGTCGCCCTGGCGCGGGTGTTGATTCTCAAACCCAAAGTGCTGCTCATGGACGAACCCTTCGGCGCCCTGGACGCCCAGACCCGGGAGGAGATGCAGAACCTGCTGCTGCGCCTTTGGCAGACGCTTTCCCACACCATTGTCTTTGTAACCCACGACCTTGGCGAAGCCGTTACGCTGGCCGACCGTATTCTGCTAATGGGCCGCGACAGCGGCTGCATCCAACTCGACATCCCGGTACCCCTGCCGCGACCCCGCAAGTCAGAGAGCGATGCCTTCCACCGGTTTTACCGGGAGTTGCGCAGCCATTTTTAAGCGTAGCGTTACTCTTTGTATGGCTCAATTTGGTCGGCCCGCATTGCATATCCAATGTTGATCCCGGCTGAACCATCAACCAGAAAAAGATCCTTGACCATTGATTTTACCGAAATCACGCCTGTCACCCAGACCGGGTCGAACATTTTTTTTTGGACGTAACCGTTATTTTCCGCCACTTTCACGTAAACGATCTGATTTGGAGGTGGTGGCGGGACGTGGATGCACGCGCCGATATACGGCACCAGAAGAAATTCGGTAACCTTGGCACCGGATATATCCAACGGCAGAAGGTAGCCTGGAATACGAACCCGCCGGCCGTCGAGTTCATCAACAATGGCGGTGCGAATCTCCTGTCTTTTGGCCAGCACCTTTTTAATGTCAATGCCGGACTGTCTCAGCGTCGGCATCGCAGCATCGATCTCCTTGAAGGCTTGCTCGGTTTCCGGCTCCCCCTTTGGCAGGTTCTCGAGCATGCTGATGACATAATACACCAACTCTTTTTGTTCCTCGTTCAATTTCGCTACGGGATCTTCAACCGCAGGCTGTGAAGGGATCAGGTCATCCCAGAGCAGTTGCCGCGCCGGTCCGGCTATGGCCGGCAGGCAAAGCAGGGTGCAGGTGACGATGATGCCTGCCTGAATGAATTTTGTCATAACGCCTTCCTTGGGGTCAAAGTCTTATCGTCATGCCGTCTGCAAGCGAGTAACGATACGTTTGATAGCCCGGAATAATACCGGTGAGCAAACCTGCCAGGCATACGATTCCGATCAGCGTCAGTTCGTACATAGACAATCCGCCAATGGCAATAAACAACCCGAAGGTGGATAACATCAAAGGCTGGCCGACCAACAGCAAGCCGTAGAGCATGGCCACACCGGCTGCCACCCCGGAAATGGTCAACATGGCGGATTCTCCGACGATCAGCGCAAAAACATCCACCGGGCGCGCGCCCACCGATCTTAATATGGCCATCTCTCTGCGGCGCTCATTGAGACTGGTCATCAGCGCAATCAGCATGCCCGACAGACCAACGACGACAACAAAGCCTGAAACAACCAGCAAGGCCTTTTCGGCAACACCGATAAGCTCCCACAATTCGGCCAACGCCACCCCCGGCAATATGGCCAAAAGCGGCTCCTGGCGGTATTCATTGACGAAACGTTGTACGCCAAAGGCGGCAATGCGCGATTTGAGGCCAACAAAAAAGGCGGTGACCGCTTTGGGTGACAGGTCCATTTCAAGGGCCTGTTGAGCTGAGATCGACTGCCAGGGAATTTTGGCCCCGTCTTTCCAGTCGATATGAATCGCCTCAATGCCTTCCAGGCGGACATGGATCGTTTGATCCACCGGGGTTCCTGTTTTTCTTAAGATACCGACCACCTTGAATGGTTTGTCGGCGTGCTGGACAAAGCTGACCTTACCCGCTCCGTGAGCCAGGATGATCTGATCGCCCAACCGATAACCCAACGCCCGGGCAACCTCAGCGCCAAGGACGGCATCGAAGACCTGCTTGAAAATTTGCCCTTTGGCGATTTCCAGCCGACGGCCTCCTGAAAAGCGCAAGTGTTCAAAATAATCGGAATTTGTCCCCATCACGCGGTAGCCTTTGTGTGAATCGCCCAGTGATATGGGAATTGTCCATCTGATATTTGGATTATGCGCAATCTCCTGATAGCTTTGCCATGAAATGTTGTTGGTCGCATTGCCGATACGGAATACGGCATAAAGCAGAAGCTGGACCGGCCCACTGCGGGCACCCACAATGAGATCGGTTCCCGATATGGTATTGGTAAAGCTGGCCCTGGCCTCTTTTCTTATGCGCTCGACCCCCAGCAGCAAGGTCACACTCAGCGAAATGGAGACAATGGTCAGAATTGTCGTAAATTTCCGGTTGCGAATGCTTTTAAATGCAAGGGTAAACATCGCTTTATCTCTTTTAGATACCTCTATTGTCTTTGCAGGTTGATATCATTGATGTCGGCAAGCCTGACCGTCCTATCGAACAGTTTTTCAAGGGCGGTGTCGTGACTCACAAATATCAGCGTGGTCTCTTGCCGATCGCACTCATTGAAGAGCAACCGGATGAAAGCTTCACGGTGATCCGCATCCAGAGAAGATGTGGGTTCATCGGCGATGATAATTTCCGGCGCACCGATCAAAGCACGGGCAGCGGCCACGCGTTGCTGCTGGCCTACGCTCAATTCAGTTACCGGCTTGTTGACAACCGCTTTTTCATCCATGCCCAGCTTCTTGAGCAAAGCCATGGCTTGACCCTCAAAACCGGGGCCGCGGCCGGCCGCCCTGACACGTCTATGAGAGGAGAACCGACAGGGCAAGGTGACATTTTCAACCACGGACAAATAGGGAATAAGGTTGAACATCTGGTAGATAATGCCGATGTGGTCGGCGCGAAATCGGTCCCGCTTGGCACCGCTCAAAGCGTTGAGATGGACGCCGTTGACCTTGACCGTACCGCTGTGGGGCGTGACGACGCCGGCGATCAGACTCAGCAGCGTGCTCTTGCCGCTGCCGCTGGGCCCTTGGATAAAAACCCGCTCTGTGCGCTTTATTTGAAAGCGCTCAACAGCCAAAACCGGATCGCGGCCATTACGCCATGAGAAGCGCACTTTTGATATATCGATTGCCACGTCAGGTGATTGTTTGCAACACCCCGTATCTGTAATTTTTCCTGACATAATCAGCTTTAATTCCGAGCCTTCATGGGCACTATCCCCAATGGGAAGGGAGGTATCTGAACACAATTATCTTAGTTATTCAATAATAAAGGGATATCCGCATGGCGGCTTTACCCCATAAGCGCCGGCGCAATGCATTTGATCGGAAAGGGGTTGAAACAACTTTCTAAAAAGCACGGTTTTAAAAATGCTTCTGAAAAATTAGAGACAGTCGCATGATTGCACCCCTTCACATTCTTATCCAGAACCGGAAAAGTTAATTAATCAAATAAAATAAGCATCTTATAATTATATCAGCTGGCTCCTTTTCTGGCATGGGCTCTGCTTACCTCTTTGCGGAGACTGGATGCCATAAAAGTTGCACTAACCCTGTTATGTTATTGGATGGATGTGATGGATGCTTTGTTACTCTCACGGCTGCAGTTTGCTGTAGCCACCATGTTCCATTTCCTGTTTGTTCCGTTGACTTTGGGGCTTTCCGTTCTGGTCGCCTGGATGGAAACCAAATATGTCAAAACAGGTGATAAAACCTACCTGGCGATGACAAAATTCTGGGGCAAGCTGTTTTTGATCAACTTCGCCCTGGGCGTCGTTACCGGTATCACCCTGGAATTTCAATTCGGCACCAACTGGTCACGGTACTCCTCTTATGTCGGTGACATTTTCGGATCACTTCTGGCCATTGAAGCCACCGCAGCCTTTTTCCTGGAGTCCACCTTTGTCGGCGTGTGGGTTTTCGGATGGAAAAAATTATCTAAAAAGGCCCATGCCGTTGTGATCTGGCTGGTGGCCGGCGCCACCAACCTTTCCGCCGTCTGGATTTTGATCGCCAACAGCTGGATGCAGCAACCGGTGGGTTTTACCATTCGAAACGGCCGTGCGGAACTGACCGATTTTGCGGCCGTGGTATTTAACAAGTTCGGCATTCTTACCATCTTGCACACCTTGCCGGCCGCCTACATTCTATCGGCGTTCTTTATCATGGGGATCAGCGCCTACCACCTGCTTAAAAAACAGCATATCGATTTTTTTACGCGCTCTTTCAAAACCGGGTTGACCTTCGGGCTGGTGTTCTCCATTTTCATCGCCATTGAAGGCGACCTGCATGCCGTGCATGTCACCCAAACCCAACCGGAAAAGCTTGCGGCCATGGAAGCCCACTGGGAGACCAGTACCCGTGCGCCCATGCACCTGCTGGCCATTCCCAGCCAGGAAGCTGAAAAAAATATTGTTCAGATCGGTTCCATTCCCGGGGTTCTCAGCTTTTTGGGCTACCATGACCTCAACGCCGAAGTGAAGGGTCTGAAAGATTTCCCTAAAGAAGATCGACCGCCGGTTTTTCTGACCTTCGCATCATTCCGCCTCATGGTGGCACTCGGGACCTATTTCATTCTCATGACGGTAATCGGCTTCTTTAAACGCAACCGCCTGATGGAGAGCCCGGGATATCTGAAATTGATGATGTGGTCGCTGCCCCTGACCTACCTGGCCGTCGAGTTCGGCTGGATGGTGGCTGAGATCGGACGCCAACCCTGGATCGTATACCACTTGATGCGCACCCCCGAGGCGGTCTCACCCATCGATACCATCCAAGTGGCCACGACCCTGGTCGGGTTTGTTCTGGTTTACGGAGTGCTGGGGGCTGTCGACTTCTACCTGCTGGCAAAATATGCGCGCAAAGGCCCGACGGCAACCCAGGCCGCATAAATCCAGGATATAAAGACGCCCCCCGCTCAGGGGATCAACCGGCAACCTGTTGACCGGTACCCGGTCGGATCGCCTTCAAGGACGCGCTGCCGGCGAGTGAACAACAGCGGCGACTGCCGGACAAATTGAAAATCTATTATTGGGAGGAGACCATGGCACTACAGCTAACCTGGTTTATACTTTGGGGCCTTTTATGGGCTATCTATTTTATGACCGACGGTTTCGATCTAGGGATCGGGACCCTCTATCCCTTTTTGGGAAAAAGCGAAAACGATCGGCGGGTGATGATCAATTCCATAGGACCGTTGTGGGATGGAAACGAAGTATGGCTGGTGACAGCCGGCGGTGTGACCTTCGCCGCCTTTCCAACGGTCTATGCGGTGATGTTCTCTTCGCTCTATTCAGCGCTGATGCTGCTGCTCTTTGCTCTGATCGTGCGCGGCGTGGCGTTTGAATTCCGCGGCAAGGTCGATTCCCCCGCTTGGCGTAAAATCTGGGATATCTCTATTTTTACGGGCAGTTTTTTGCCGGCCCTTCTGTTCGGCGTCGCCTTTGCAAACATCTTCCGGGGGCTGCCCATCGATGCAAACGGCCTATATCACGGGAACCTGCTGACCCTGCTCAACCCCTATGGGTTACTGGGAGGCGCGCTTTTTGTCCTGCTGTTTATGATCCACGGCGCCATCTGGCTGGCCGTTAAATCCCAGGGAGAACTTCATGATAGGGCGCTGGCGACGGCCAATAACTTTTGGCCGGTGCTGCTGGTGGTGGCGGTCACTTTTCTGGTGGCCAGCTTTTTCGCCACTCGGTTGTATGATAACTATCTGGCCCATCCTGCTCTGTTTGTCGTTATCCTGGCTACCGTGGCCGCATTGCTGGGAATCAAGATGTTTCTGAAAAAACAGGCCCTTTTCAAAGCCTGGTTCGCTTCAGGACTGACGATTGTCGGGGCCACTTTTTATGGCGTCCTGGGGCTCTATCCCAATATGTTTCCATCAAGCCTCGATCCAAAGTTCAGCTTGACAGCCCACAACGCATCCGCCAGCCCGCTGACATTGAAGATCATGCTGCTGGTGGTGCTTATTTTCGTTCCGGTCGTTCTGGTCTATCAGGCCTGGGCCTACAAGACTTTTTCGGGAAAGGTTACCGAAAAAGAGTTGGCCTATGATGAATCTTACTGAAAAATATTGGTGATTTATACTATCGTGCAAAAGTCTTTAGGGCCAAGGCTGCCAAGGGTGAAGAGTCGTAATTTGCTGCGAACCCTTGGCAACATGGGATCTTGCGCCCTAAAGGCTTTCCCGCTCTTTTACCATCTTCTTGATGCAAGGGTCTTGTTTGCCGGTCATGGGTACCCATAGAGCTCTTTATTACATTCATTACATATTTTCATAGATCAAGTTAGGAAAAACACTTCACAATGTTGCGGACCTGGTTTTTCAGCAATGGATATACCGATCTCCCCCAATAAACATAATAATTTAATTTCATTTAGCTAAATTTCTATCAACCGACACCCGCCGTGCACAATCCAATATTAGGTATAAAAATTGCAGTTTATAATCGGAGTCCTATCCATTGTAACTTGCCCATTTCTTTTGGCAAAAGCATAATCAATCGTATTTACATTAGATTCCGTTCAATTTGGCCTCCTACGCATGTTGTTGAATATGTAATTTAGTTCACATATCGAACTATTCGTTATCATATCAATTACTAACATAATAGCAGGAGGTTTCAAATGAAGATACCCGCAAAGTTGGCAATTCTGATAACCGCTGTAATGCTGATAACGATTCCGGTCGTACCGGCACACGCAATAAACATTTTATATCAGGCCACCGATTTAGCAGACAAATCAGTCGGTGAGGATTTATGGCAATATACTTACACAGTAACCGATCACACATTTGCCGTGGATACTGGGTTTACGATTTATTTTGATTACCAGCTATATGGCGCCATCGATCCATCCCCATTATCACCCAATGCAGATTGGGATGTTCTGACCTGGGATCCGGATACAGGTATCCCTGATGATGGGGCCTTTGATGCCTATGCTTTGACGGATAATGCCTCACTTGCCGATCCATTTACGGTGAGTTTTGTTTGGCTCGGAACCGGTAGTCCCGGGGCACTATTTTTCAATCTCTACGATGGCCAAACATGGGAAATAGTTGAATCTGGGACAACCGCACCGGTACCAGAACCCGTTACGATGGTCCTTTTGGGAACCGGGTTGCTGGGTTTGGCCGGTTACAAGAAAAAGTTGAGGAGGCAAAAATGAAAAACTTTATACGATTTCTGACCTGCCTTTCTGTGTTGGCAGGCTTTTTCATTCATCAAGCCAACGCCGCCCTCACCATAGGCAATTACACCTTGATCAGCAAAGAGCGTGTCAGTAGAACGGATTATCATTACTCTTTCCAGGCGGACATCACCAACAGCGCAGAAAGTGTCATAGAGGTGACGGCTGAGCTGGCAACGTCGTCACCTTACACAACAGTGGTTGAGGGCTATTTGTCTTTCGGCGATGTTGCCGCGGAGAGTTCGCAGACGAGCCTGGACACATTTACCGTCAGGCAGAATCGAAGATACCCCTTTGACCCGGGATCTCTTCAATGGGACATCAACTTTACCCCTGCGGCTGTTACGGTTACCGGCAAAGCGGTTGGGGGTGCGCCTGTTGTCGGAACCATCAACATCAAAGATTCAAGTACTCCCCCCAACATTTCGTTTTCCGCCATCAACTCAGACGGCTCCTATACACTCCAGATTGATTCCCAGTGGCAACCTCCATTTCTCATGTACGCCGAAGGATGGGTCAACAATAAGCATTTAAGGCTGTTATCCTGCTTTGACCTTGAACCGGGCGTAACTGAAACCAATGTGAACACCACACCGGCAACAACGGCGATTGTCGAATCCGCCATGGGAACTCCGGCCGATGAGATAGACCCCCTGACGGTCCCCATACCCCCCATCGATACGGTGGAACAGATCCAGGCCCAAGTCGAAGAGACGTTGCAGGACCTTTTTTCAGTCATCGGCCTGCCCTCAGATTTCAACTTGTTTGCAGATGTCATCGGTGAAGCGGGCTCACCCTCGGACCAGGTCTTTGACGTGCTGTCATTTGACACGGATGACAACGACAATGTGGTGGTCGCCGACGCCGATGACAATTCCCAACAGGTTGTCGTCGATCCCAATGGCCCCATCATGGAAGTCCCGCAAGATATGCTTGACTCAGTCGCCGGTACCAACGATGCGTTGACACAAATCCTCGATGTAATGGAAGGATACTTCGAAATGTACCGGGG
>JASFKE010000097.1:0-9931 GCA_050118795.1 Desulfobacteraceae bacterium
GGGGGCTGGCTCCACTTGCCGCCGCTGCGTGCCCGGGTCAATGATATTCCATTGCTGCTCAATTCATTTTTAGAAAAATATGAAGAGTACCGCCGAGGCCCCAGGGTCGCGCCCGAAGTGCTTGAAAGGCTCATCGACTACAACTGGCCGGGCAATATCCGTGAACTCAAAGCAACCGTCCAAACGGCGGTCAACCTGGCCCAGGGCAAACGGCTGGAGATCCAGCACCTTCCCGAGCACATTCGTGCTTTGCCCAAACGGCCTAAAAAGGCAAAAATGGCTCTGACTGCCTCCCAGTCAATTGTTCCCCTCCAGGAGGTTGAAAAGGCCCATATTCTCAACGTCTATAATCAACTTAACCGCAACAAGTCCCAAACCGCCAGGGCTCTGGGTATCGGTTTAAACACCTTGCGGCGTAAACTGGCGGCATACGAAAGGAGATGAGTAGAGAGCCTGGCCCAGAGGGCCAGGCTCTCAAATAACCCCTTGAAGGGGATAAATTGCTTTTCCTCCTCAGGAGGAAAAGAGGGTTTGAGTTGCCCCCGACCGGATTGACCTTTAATATTTTGGTTTTTCCGATGAGCGCTCTCTGTCCTCTTGATATTTAACGTATTTTCGAACCATTTCTTCGTCCAGACCTACTGTATCGACACGATAGCCTCTGGCCCAGAAATGATTGCCCCAATAGGGTTTTTGCTTTAGCTCACGGTATTGGTTCAATACCCGTATCGCTGTGCGGCCCTTGATCGTGCCAACATAACTGCGTATGTTAGACTAAACTCCGGGTTGGTGATTGCACTTGCATTCGACGCCACCTATCGGTTTGAAACATCTTTGAAATCCTCTCCACCATTACCACTGGCATCACAACCCGATAGTGTAATATCACCCCGATTACTGTTCGCAGTAAAGCCATGTTTCTTGTTATCGTATGCTCTACAATTCACAAGCTGATGATCAACCGCGACTTTAGATCCGCCTAATTTGAACCCGTTGCCATCACTGTCATCGGTAGATTCACCTGATTCAGTCTCACCATTATTGCTTGCCTCGCAATCTTCAAAGTAGACCGCCCCGATTTTTCCTGTGCTTGTTTTAGTATATAAATCCCAACCATCATCTACGTTATACTTGGCAACACATCCGATAAATTTATTTCCTTCACCACTTGTGAGCTTGGATGCGAATCCATCGGCATCTTCACCGTCATCGGTATCGTAGTTACTGTGTGAATAACAATCTTTTATCAAGTTATTGCTTGGCCACTCACTGATATCATCATAAGAAGTATTGTATCTTGACAACTGAAGCCCTGTATCTTTGTTGGCATAAAATTCACAATCGTCGATAATATTGTTGTGGCCGGCAACCAACATTCCATTATCGCCGGCTTTTTGAATTTTTACACCTTTTATTTTCCAATAATTACCTGCAAGTATGACACCTCGATTTGAAGAGCCAAATGACATCGCTGAAAAATCCAATACGGGTTGTCCATCTCCATAAGCAGCAATATTTTTATAATTTTTAGATTTACCGTTATTGCCTTCAGCGATTATAATTGATGATGAATAGCTGTAAGTTCCCTCTTTTAGATAGATCGTTTTGCCAGGCTCAATGGAATCAATCGCTTTTTGAAGCGTCATTGAACTGGATGGTGAAAGAACAATATCGTCATCTGTTGGGGTGTCACCGTCACTGTCGCCATCGGTATCATCATCTGTATCGCTATCGGTATCACCGTCTGAATCGCCGTCGTTACCATCGCTTGTATCCGACGCTGTGTTATAAATTTCAATTTCGGCGATCTGCGGCCTGCTGTTGGAACTATCGATCATCAAATTAATTTTCTTCGTGGTAATATCACCTATGTATACGGTTAACTCAGAGCCGATGGCGCTGCCGGAACTGAGCTCATCACCTGTATCATTATCTACCAATCGCCAGGCGGTTACAGCATCCGTTAATTCGCGGATAACAACCACATTGAATGTCGTGTCATCACCCCACTTGATTGAAACACGCTCACCGCTGCTGGTTTTGGGTTGCCAATAAGTGCCCAGGTCACCATCGCGGACCTTTTTATAGCTGGTGCGGGAAGCTTTGCTGCTACCGTCCGCCCCTGCACCGATGGCAAGATTGGTGCCCAATTCATTCATGTAGGTGGTGGATGCCATTGCATTTGAACTTAGCAGTAAAAGAAATGCTGCCATCGCGATAAAGATTAAACCGAAAAGAGGAGTTCTAATTAAGTTTTTCATTTTTTACCCTTTTTAGATCGTAATTTAGCGGGGAAGCAATTGATATCTTCTCCATTATCGGAAACATGCGTAGTAAATTTCAGTTCCGGTGAACTGCGGCGCACTGCCGGCGTTATCAATCATCAGATTGAGTTTGGTGGTGGTAACGTCACCGATAGATACAGTTAACTCCGAGCCGATGGAACGGCCGGAACCGGGAAGTTCACCCGTATCATTGTCTACAAGGCACCATGATGTTAAAACATCGGTCAGCTCTTGAAACACAACCGTGTTAAAGGTGGAGCTGTCACTCCACTTAACCGATATACGTTCATCGCTGCTGGTTTTGGGGTTGCCAATAACTGCTTAGATCAACATTGCGGACGTACTTATGATTTGTATCTGAAGCCTTGCTGCCGAAGTCTGAACCGGCATCAAAGGCAATGTTGGTTGAAGATTGTCTGTAGCATCATCCGTATCGGTGGCATCATCCGTTGAAAGCTATATGAAACTCTAGAGTAGCACAATGCGAAACAACATCCCACATATCATCACAGTCACTCTTATTTTCTATGGAAAGACTTGTCAAGTCCTTTTTCATATACCCCATTGTTACCAAAGCCGGAAGGCGCCAGAATATAAAGGTTTGCAGTAGCTTATGCTACTGACTCCGACGCCCGCCGGCTTTTGCATCCATGGGGTTAACTCGTGGATTTTCCCGAGGTTCAAATTGGTAGTTGCGGTTATCTAACTTCCATATGCTGCGCTGATCCACGATGATGACGAGACCGGCAAGGACTCCGTCATCGAGACATTGATGGAAACTGATTTAAAATATCCACCAAGGAACTCTTCATCGCGCAGGAGCCTTGGGACCTTGAAACGGATATACACCTGCCTGCCTGTTGGGAGCTGGTTCGCTAGGCTCCTGAGCTGTGTTGAATTCAACAAGTAGCCCGCTATCCGGCTCCGTCATAATAGATGGGAACGCCAAGCTCGTTCAAAGAGAAATTATAGAATACATGGTGGCCATCGTAGTCCAATACCCGCAAATCGTCCGACTGTTTCAGATCACCAAGGATGACCTGATATTGCTGGCCGTAGCGCTGTTTGACTTTGTTGGTGTCAATTTCAAAAGCGATGAATTTTTTAATGCCTTTGGTGGCCAATTTCTCCACAAATCGTGGATCATTGAGCTCCTCATAACTGGTCAGGAGCAGAATGGGACCGGTGCCGGTAAAAATGATACCTGCTTTCATATTGCACCTCCTTGTTACAGGGTTGTGAAATAGGCCGCCTTATTCTACTATTGGGGGTAAAAACTCACCACATAAACGGGTGAAGGCTCCAAGACGAAGGAAAGTTGGTACGTTAAGAACGGCTCGAAAGCAGGGCGTTTTTCGTTGTTCTCAATCGATCATAAAGGCGCATAACGGATTAATGTGTGGCTTGCATCCTGGTTGCATGGCAGCCCGTATACCCATAGTTTGAGTGTTGTAGGCCATGATGTCAAGGGCTATGTTGAATCGCTGTTCGAACACAACGAAAGCCCACTGTGCAATGGCGCAGATCCCGCCGAACCGCGCAACGGCTTGCGCACAGTGCGGCATCGGCATCGTCGGACCATGAACCGCCTTTGATGATATAGCTCTCTTGGCCCTCTTGAACCGGACTCGAGGTCCACTCCCATACATTGCCGGCCATGTCGTAGCATCCTTCAGGGCTGACACCATTGGAGTAACGGTACACAGGTGTTGTCATGGCTGATGGTTGAGCATTGCATCGTGTCCCATCAAAGGCATTTCCCCAAGGGTATTGCCATCCATCCACCCCCCTGGCGGCGCGCTCCCACTGATGCTCGGTTGGCAGCGCCATGCCGACCCAACGGGCGTAGGCATCGGCTTCATACCAGCTTAAACCGACCACGGGATGGTCGTTGGCGTTCCACTTGGGATCATCCCAATGGGCAGGGTTTCTTACGCCTGTATCCTTGAGCCATACCCAACCTTGCTGGGACCACCAGGTTTGGTTTGAATATCCGCCGGCCTCCATAAAATTCCGAAATTGACCGTTGGTTACAAGATAGATGTCGATATCAAAAGATGCGTCAATCACAGCTGTAGCGTTGTCACCTCCAAAAATCAAGGGACCGGCCGGGATTGCGGCCAGGGCGTGTCCGCTCAATGGCAGCTGTGTTGATGCTCCATCTGTGCAAGGTTCACACCCTTGGATATCTACTGAACGGCTCAATGAAAGCATGCCGGTATACTGCTCCAATGTGACGTCAAAAGCCTTCAGAAAACCGGCAATGTGTGGCTTTTGAAGGTGGGCCCGCAACTTGTGGGGCACTTTTTCTTCTTTCAGTTGTTCTGCACTGAGTAACCCAATGGGCTGGTCGATCCACTTAGCCTCCAATCTTTTGATCTGCTTTTGCATTGTAAACAGGTTATGGGGGTTTTCTTGGATATCCATTGCCAGATCCGGATAGATGCAGCCCAATATCCCCCAGTGCAGCACATTGTCCAGGCTGATCTTTATACCAGCGCCACAGAGCAGACCGTGCAACATATTCAAGGAGTTGATAAACCGTTTAAGTTTACGGGGATTGTGGTCCATTGCAGGTAAGAGCAATGACCGGTGCTTCTCAAGCACGTCGGACGTCTCAAGTATCGGAGCGAACTCTTGCGCGCCGACCCGGGGTAAATCAAAGCTGAGCGGAACCATTTTTTCAATGGCATGCCGGGCCTGAGACCCACCATATTCTTGAGTCAAAGCCGATTCAAGGCTTTGTTTCGAGGCCCCTAAAACGAAGACCCATCCTCTGCGCGCCAGAAAGAGTTTGATGGACTCGAGCACCTTAACGATGTGGGGCGCGGTGCAGCGATCCAGGTCGTCGATAAAGATCACCAAAGCGACTTTCGAATCGTCGGGTTTCTCTTCCTGGGTGGTTTTAAACCGCCAATTAAGAAAAGTCCACACCAGGTCGTTGAAGAATTTTTGAAAGGTATCGTAGAAACCCAAATTTTCTTTGTAGGCCATATCGGTAAAAAACTCCGAAATATCGGTGCCGGCGCCCAGCTTGGATACGGAAGAAAAAATTTTTGATTTATCGATCCGTTTTACAATCTCTTCTAACCTGTTTTTGGCCAAACTGAAAAATCCGTCGGCATCCATGGCTTTGAAGACCGATTCGATCAGGGCAGCCAGCGGCATCTGCTTTTCGGCGTGACGCCAGGCATTAAACCAAATGGTTTTACATCTGCGATACTGTTTAGGGTTCTTCAGGACGCCCTCGTCGAGCCGTGACCGAATCGCTTTCATAAATGTCGTTTTACCGCTGCCCCAGGTGCCATATAGGCCCATCACCAATGGCGTACGGTTCTCTTTGTTGGCAAGAAGGCCGGCAAGTGTGTCTGCATGGGCCTTAAAGCACTGACAGTTTTTTTCGGTGGCAGGATTGTCGCTGATAATTCGAACAGGTCCGGCCGACTGCTTATCTTGCGTCATTGCTGATACTCTTTATTTTAGCTTATTGCTATCGGCCATATCACTTCGGGCTATCAGGACAATAGCGTTTCAATAGCGATACCAGGAAATCCCACACCTTTTTAATGGAAGGAATCCAAATCCGTTCGTCCGGTGAGTGCGGATTACGAATGGTGGGCCCGAAGGAGATCATATCCATTCCCGGATAGAGATCTCCGATGACGGCACACTCCAGGCCTGCATGGATCACCTGGATCACAGGTTTACGGTCGTATAGCTGCTGATAGGTCTCTTTGGAGCGACGTAACAGAAGCGAGTCCATCATGGGTTGCCACGGTGGATAGGCATCGTGATTTTGGGTGGTGGCGCCTGCGAGCTTGGCAACGGAAGTCACTGCAGCGGTGATTTCGTCGAGCCTTGAAATCGATGCGCTGCGCTGGCTGCTGAGGATGGTGAGTTTTCCATCGGCCAGAGAGACTGTGGCCAAATTGTTAGAGGTCTCAACCATACCCTCCATTTCCGGTGACATATGTGAGACGCCGTTGGGCAGCGCCAGAAGTATTTGAATAATATGATCCGTGGCTTTTTGGGTGAGCGCCTTTTCATCGGATTTGATATCCGACACCTTTTCCAATTTGACAAAAAGCGCGTTATCACTGACGGCATACTCTTTTTTCAGGGTTTGCTCTATATGTGCGATGGTTTGTACCAAATCGTCGCCTTGGATCGCTTCAAACCAAATCAATGCCTCGGCATCCCTGGGTATGGCGTTGGTGCGCGTGCCGCCTTGGAGGGCGATGAGTTTTATCGGTACCGCGTTTTTAATCTGGTCAAGGGTACGGGCCAAAATACGATTGGCATTACCGCGAAGCTTGTGTATATCGATGCCCGAATGGCCACCTTTTAAGCCTCCCACCACCAAGCGATGGAAACAATTTGGATCGGATGAAACACGCTCCTTTTCGCAGTGGAGGGTTATGGTCGTATCAATGCCGCCAGCACATCCAATGGTAAAGATGCCCTCGTCTTCGGAGTCCAAATTGATCAGCACCCGGCCCTTTACGAAGTCGGGGTTGAGCTTCTTGGCCCCGGCCAGCCCTGTCTCCTCATCGACCGTAAAGAGCAACTCAATCGGAGGGTGATCGAGGCCTGCATCTTCGGCCAAAGCCAGCATGTAGGCGATGGCTATGCCATTGTCTGCACCCAGAGTGGTGTCTGTTGCGGTAAGCCATTCGCCCTCACGATGAGAAACAATAGGGTCCTTGTCAAAATTGTGGGATGAATCGGGTGTTTTTTCACACACCATATCCATGTGGGCCTGCAATACGATGATGGGGGCACTTTCGTATCCCTTGCTGGCGGGAAGCCACACCCTCAGGTTGCCATCTTTATCGCAATTATGGTCTAAGTTGCGATGGTCAGCCCACGACACCAGCCACCGGCAAAGCGCGGCTTCGTTGGAAGAGCAGCGTGGGATGGCATTAATCTGCTCAAAGAGATCTAATATGACAAGTGTGGGATCACTCATTTAATCACTCTCCCGATTTGAATAATTTTTAAAAAAGATCGAACCCTTATTAATATATAACTTAATGCCTGTTGGGCTCGGCTAGCATAGGTGGCCTTTGGGCGATTGTCAATGAACACGCTCTGCGATCACCAGAAAAATTTCATGGTCGCTGCTTCTATATTGACTTTTTCCGGTAAATGTGATCGGTAAACTCATTTTAGACAATGTTATTTCAAACGAATTATGGCGTTCTGATCTAAACGCCATACCCCGGAAACAGCAAAGAGAGCTGAAACTAGGAGGTGAGCAAGTGCAAGGCTTAGCAGCAATCACTGCCCAAAATGGCTGGGCCATGGCCGCCACAGGAGCCTGTATCGTTATTGCCGGGCTATCCGTATTATCATTTATTATCTCTCAACTACATAGAATTATAGCTTTTTTCGAAAAAAGTGAAAAACCTGTCCCCGCACCTGCGCCCGAGCCGAAGAAGCCGCAAGCAAAGGTAATAGAGATAGGCGAACTCGACGCTTTTTCAGATCTGCAGGCCACAGCACGTCACCTACTGACCATCACCGAACCATTTGGCGAGACATTCAAACTGGCTGATCTTTATAAAGTCATGGACAGCGCCAATCTTGCCCATCCGCACATAACAGTTCGTGAACTCAAAAGCGCCGGCTATCTAGCCCCGGCCGACGAGGGTACTTTTTCTTGGAAAAACGTTTAACCTTAACATTAACCCTACAATAAGGTAGCCGCAATATGGAACTGTTTCTTGATTTTGTTCAAAACACTGGATGGTATATGCTCGATATCCGATATGTCATCATGATAGGGATCGGCATCCTTTTTTGCTATCTTGCTATAGCCAAAGAGTACGAGCCGCTTTTGTTGCTCCCTATCGGATTTGGCGTGATCATCGGCAATATACCGTTCTTTAAAGGTTTCGGCCTTGGTATTTACGAAGACAACAGCGTATTGCACTATCTGTACTTTGGCGTTACAACCGGGCTATATCCTTCCATCGTCTTTTTAGGACTCGGGGCCATGACAGATTTCACATCCATGCTGGCTCGGCCTAAACTCATGCTGCTGGGCGCTGCGGCACAGATGGGCATCTACTTCACCCTGCTCAGCGCCATGGCTCTGGGATTCGCACCTAAAGAAGCCGGCTCCATCGCAATTATCGGTGGTGCCGATGGACCGACATCGATCTTTTTGACGGCCAAATTAGCTCCTCATCTCATTGGACCTATCGCTATAGCAGCATACTCTTATATGGCGCTCATTCCCATTATTCAGCCACCCATTATGCGACTGATTACAACCGAGGCCGAACGACGGATTCATATGCCGGAAGACGCTCGCGTCGTTTCACGAAAAGAGCTTCTCTTTTTTCCTATCGTCGGTGTTCTACTCTGCTGTCTTCTGGCACCTGCCTCAATTCCTTTGCTGGGGCCCTTCTTTTTTGGTAACCTGATGAAAGTCTCCGGTGTTGTGGATCGGTTGGCCAAAACAGCTGCATCTTCCATTATTGATACGGCTACCATTTTCCTCGGATTCACCGTGGGCGCAAGTACACAGGCCGACGTATTTATCAGCACCAAGTCTATCGGAATTTTCTTCCTTGGATCGATCGCCTTCTCTCTGGCCACCGCCTCCGGTCTGATCGCAGCAAAGATCATGAATATTTTTTTGAAAGAGAAGATCAACCCTTTGCTGGGTGCGGCAGGCGTCTCCGCAGTACCTGGATCAGCGCGAGAGGTCCATTTGGTTGGACAAAAAGCAGACCCGACAAACTACCTTTTGATGCATGCCATGGCGTGTAATGCCTCCGGCGTAATCGGTTCAGCCATTTGCGCAGGGATCTTGTGGAGCTTCCTGGCAATGTAGAAAAGAGTGCTTCGGCTTTTTGATTGTCGCCAATTATCTTGACCGCACTATTGCTTTATGAGAAAATCAGAACATCGAAGTAAACGAGCTGACTCTGCAACCGGTGTTTCCAAAGGTCTTGTGGTTTGACGGCTTCCTCCTGTGTCTCGTGTTGATTACAAACCAACGCTTGCTTAAGTTAGCCAACTTAATTCCCTGGAGGTGTACATGACCGCAAAGATCCTAATCAAACGAGATTTCAAAGAGGGCAACACTCCCCAAATCGTAAATATAATGAATGATATGAGAGCGTTAGCCCTTACGTACCCGGGTTATCTGTCAGGTGAAACACTGGTGGAGCGTGGATCACCTCACTCTATGGTGGTTATTTCCACCTGGCAAAGCATGGAGGAGTGGCTGACCTGGAAAGAGAGCCCAGGACGAAATAAATTTGAAGCCATGCTTGAAGTTTATCAAGAGGGTCCTACGATTATAAAAGAGTATATATTAGGCTCACCTCTGCATAAAGATTAGTTCTTCATTTTTTGTGATTTAGGGGTAATTCATCGGGTCAAACATAAATTATATATAAATACCCTTTGTAAAGCCGCAAGGCATAAGGGTTTACAGACCGACCTGCTGAGAGGCCCAAAATCGAACGATCGCACCGCAACCCATAGTAGGACATACCTTTTTTAGCCCCAAAAAACGCCCCTACCTCATTAGTTCAACACGATATAGGACTTCAAAGCCTAGGCACCGGTGTAAAGCCTTAGTCTCAACGAGTGCGTACCCACGCTGGAAACGCCGATGATAAAGTTCA
>JASFKE010000098.1:0-9823 GCA_050118795.1 Desulfobacteraceae bacterium
AAGCTGTGATGATGCCATAATCGTCGTTCCAATAGCTATATTGTCGTAAAAGGTCTAAAAACAACCTATCAAAATCAAACGTGCAATCCTTTTTTTGTCACTCTCGGTTCATCACACCGCCCCCCCCCATGGTTGTGACGGCTCCAATCGATCGGTTCAGCGCCTCGGATGGGCTTTGTCATAGGCCGCCATCAGGCGGTCGACACTGACATGCGTATAACGCTGGGTTGTGGAGAGGCTGCTGTGCCCCAGCAACTCCTGGACAGCCCGTAAATCCGCTCCGCCATCCAACATATGGGTGGCAAATGAGTGCCGCACCGCGTGCGGTGAAATGGGTACTGCCAATCCACAAGCCCTTGCCAGCTTATCGACCACCCTTGCAATGGAGCGGGTTGTCAATCGCCCATTGTCTTTATTTAAAAACATTGCGCCATCGTCATGACGGCCGATACCTGCCTGTTGAACCAAAGCATCCCGATAACTGGCAATGGCCTCAAGGGCCTTGACACCGATGGGCACCAACCGTTCTTTACCGCCTTTTCCCAGCACCCGGACAGTCCCGCTGTGGGCATCAACATCCCCCACATTCATTCCGGCCAACTCCGATACCCGCACCCCGGCTGAGTAAAGGGTCTCGAGAATCGCTTTGTTTCGCAGCCCCAGCACCCCGACAGGTTTGATGCTATCGAGTAAACGCAACATATCATCCACCACCAGATATGTGGGTATGGATTTGCCATGTTTCGGTGGATGTAAGTTCTCTGCCGGATTATCGATGACCAGCCGGTGCTTGTGCAGATACCTGAAAAAAGAGCGAATGGCCGCCATTTTTCGGGCGATGGTGGTCTTCTGGTTTCTTTTGTGCAAATACCCAAGATAGCGGCGAATATGAAGGGTATTTACATCTTTGAGCTTCACTTTGCCCAGTGATGGAAGATCGATCGGTGCCGGATCCTGATCCGACCCCCCGGCCACAAAAGCCGTCATCTCCAGCAGGTTATGGCGATAGGCCCGCTGGGTATGGGAAGAGTATCCCTTTTCTGCGGCCAGACTTTCAATAAACTGATCGATATGTTGGATGATCGGCAGATTCTTCATTTTTAAATGCTCCGGGATTCAGATACCCGATTGCCTTGCCCCGATTGGTTTCCAATGATTGATTTCAAGTCGCGTTGCACTACGCCGGACGATCAACTGGACCATGAGACCAAACTCTCCAGTTGGCTCCAATTGCCGACCTCCATAAATGGATGGGGTTGACGATTCCATGGCTGCGTATAGACCAGCGGCGTGATATTGTGGGTCTCCAATAAGTGACAGGTGTCCAGGCGATCTTCCACGAACCAATGAATATTTTTAGCTTTTAACACTTCAGGTTTCGCATCAAACGCGCCTGTGGGCGTTATGTCAACCCGGTATTGTTCCGGCGGCAGGATTTGGTCAATCCACTGGCGAATAGGCCCCAAATGGGGCCTTGCCGTCACCAACCGGATGGGGCCGAAGGCATGCAACCGTTTCAACACCCGTTCGACGCCATCATAGGCAATCAGTTGGCAGGGATAATCCCCTTCGATAATCCGATGGGTTGCACCGGATATGATCTCGGGATCCACATCCAGGCAATCTTCTAGTTGATATTGGGTAATATGCTCATAGGCGATATGGTTGATACCATACACATCTTTGAGAATGTCCAGAAATAACTGCATTGTATTGGCCAGTACGCCATCAACGTCAAAGGCCAATCGTCTTGGATCGATCATCATCACAACCGCTTAACTCGACATGTCGCCATCTGCGTTACGCAGCCTGGCGTGTCTTCTTTTTTAGTCTGGAAATACGCCGTCGGTAGATCTTGGCCATTTTCTTGTCGTTTTCCATCAAGGCTTGCCGGCGCTGAACCCTGAGGCTCTTGATCATTTTCTTCAGTTCCCGACCGGATACCGACTCCTTTGGTTTGGCCGGCGCAGTCGGTCTCTTTTTGGGCACAGCCGAACCGCCCTCCACCGCCATAACGGCCTCCAGGAGCTCTGTTTTTTTCATGCCGTGCACCCCGGTGATACCGGGCAGTCCCTTGGCTACTTCACGCAATTCGGTAACTGTCATCTTGTCGAGCGGTTTGTCATGCAGATCTTTCTCTTTTTCTGTCATTCCGTGCTCTCCTTTTCATCAATTCACCGCAAAGCGGAGATGGGATGATGCCCGTACCTTCGTTGCAAACCCTGACGCTGTATAAAATATGTTTAAATAGCCTATTTCGTTCGCCGATGTCAAATTCCTAATATCATTCGTATAAACTACCCGATCAACAGCAGTGTGACGTGGTTATGCACAGAGGCTGCTCACACCGGCTGTCACCCTTTATTGAAAAAGACCTTAAAAAGATCGATGGGTAGGGGAAAAATGGTGGTGGAGTTGTTTTCCGCGGCCATTTCGCGCATGGTTTGTAAATACCGAAGCTGCAGCGCCATGGGATGATCATGGATAATCTGGGCTGCCTGGGCGAGCTTATTGGCCGCCTGGTACTCCCCTTCGGCATTAATGATCTTGGCGCGCCTCTCCCGTTCCGCTTCAGCCTGCTTGGCCATTGCTCTTTGCATCTCCTGGGGCAAATCGATGTGTTTCAGCTCCACGGTGGCCACTTTAATGCCCCACGGATCGGTGTGCATATCCAAAATCTCCTGCAGTTGGGCATTGATCTTTTCCCGGTCCGACAACAATTCATCCAACTCTGCCTGGCCGCAAACACTGCGAAGGGTGGTCTGCGCCAATTGGGACATGGCATAGTGATAGCTTTCGACCTCCACAATGGCTTTGACCGGCTGAATCACACGGAAATAGATTACCGCATTGACCTGCACAGAGACGTTGTCACGGGTAATGACATCCTGGGGATCCACATCCATGGCAACCAAACGCATACTCACTTTGACCATGCGATCGATCAGGGGGATCAAGATAATCAGTCCGGGTCCCTTGGCCTTGATCACCCGTCCCAGGCGAAAAATAACGCCCCTTTCATACTCCTTTAAAATCTTGATGGCGGTGGTTAAAAAAAACACCACCAACACAATAATGGTCAACACAGGCAGGGGTATCATCTACAACCTCCGATATTTAGGTGTATCTAACGTGATGCCATTGAAACTTTTTAAAGTGCAAGGAAGCTTTGCAAAAGCTGATCTGAACTATTGCTCCACCGAACTCTTCAAAGGCCCTACCTTGACCACCAAATCTTCCACTGCCTGCACCCGGACCTGATCTCCCACCGATGCCGGCTCGACAAATATGGCTTGCCAAAGCTCTCCATGGACCTGAATCTTTCCGCGATCGCCATCAACCTGTTTGACGACCCCAACTTTATCGATCAATCCGTCCTCCCCGGTCCATGGCTTATGAACGTGGGCACGGACCACTAGAAAGGCCAATGTGACAAAAAACCCTGAAATTAGAAACACCGTGGGCAGCAGGATCCCTAAAGCCACCTGGAATTGGGGGGCGGCCCCTTTGAAAAGCATGAGTGAGCCCAGCAAAAGACTCACCACGCCGGCGACGCTAAGCATACCGTAACTGGTCACCTTCAATTCCAATATGAATAAAATAACAGCCACCAGGATCAACAAGATGCCGGCCGTATTGACCGGTAGTGTCTGCAGAGAGAAAAATGCCAGTATCAAGGCAATACCGCCGACCACTCCGGGGAAGATGGATCCTGGATGGGATAATTCAAAATAGAGCCCTGCCAGGCCGATCATCAGCAAAATGTAGGCGATATTCGGATCACTGATGGTCTTGAGCACCTTTGTCCTGAAATTTTCGCTGATTTCAGTGATTCGAGCATTTTCCAGCGCCAGGGTTCCTTTTCCCTTTATTTCCCGGCCATGGGCCTTTTGGATCAATTGATCCATGTCTTGGGTCACAAAATCGACGACATTCTTTGCCACGGCTTCATCCGCGGTAATGGATACACTCTGCCGGACCGCCTCTTCCGCCCATTTTTCGTTGCGTCCCCTGCGCTGGGCAATCCCCTTGGCAAAAGCGACCGTGTCATTGACGGCTTTTTCCGCCATGGTGTCACCGATATCCTGGCCGCCTGCCCCCACCGGATGGGCGGCACCGATATTGGTCCCGGGGGTCATCACGGCAAGGTCCGCCGCCATTGTGATCATCACGCCGGCGGATGCTGCGCGGGCACCGCTCGGGGCCACATACACGATAACGGGAACAGTGCAGGCGTAGATGGCCTGGACAATTTTACGGGTGGCCTCCACCAAACCGCCCGGGGTATCCAATGAGATGATAATGCAGGCCGCATTGGTATCTGAAGCCCGCTTCAGGGCATCTGTGACGAATTCAGCCACGGCCGGACTGATGGGGTCCGCCACAGTAATGGTCAGGATTTCATTTTTATCGGCAAGTGCGTGGCCTGCGGCCATGATGACCCATACCAAAGCCGCCAACCACAATAGGTTTTTGGTCATGTCAACATACTCCATTGTGGTGGGTGGAATCTCCACTTAACATACTATCTTCGAATCGATATGCAACACAACCTTAGCTTAAAACTAAAGCGGGATACGCAACAGCGCCATGATTTTTTTCATATCATCCCAGACATCCCGTTTCCGGTCCGGGTTGCGCAGCAGGTAAGCCGGATGAAAGGTGGGCATCACCTTGATGTTGCCATAGGCGTGGAATCGGCCGCGCAACCTGGAGATGGGCGCATCGGTGTCCAGCAGGGTCTGGGATGCAAAAGTTCCCAAAGTACAGACCACCTCGGGGGCAATGGCGGCCAATTGCCTTTCTAAAAATGGGCGGCAAGCCTCAATTTCATCAGGTTGCGGATTTCGATTGCCCGGTGGGCGACATTTTATCACATTACAGATGTAAACCTGATCGCGGGATAACTTAATGGCTTCAATAATTTTATTGAGCAACTGTCCTGCGGCGCCGACAAAGGGGAGCCCTTGACGATCCTCATCAGCACCTGGCCCTTCGCCTACGAATACCAGCCGCGCATTGGGGCTGCCTGCGCCAAATACAATATGGGTGCGGTTTTCCGCCAGGTGGCACCTATTACAGCTGCCCAGATCGGATCGAATATTGTCTAAGCACTCCGCCACTTTTTCCCCGGGGGCCTTGGGCGGAAAACCCGAATTGTTCCAGCCCTCGATAAGGGTCAGGGTACCAGGCGAAGGATCAAAGCCGCGGCAACCCCACTGCCCCATCTGTTTCAGAGCAGTTTGCATGGCGGACAAGGTCTCTTCAAGCGTATCTGGCGGTTTCATCCATGGATCTTTCTATGATGGGTCAACGATACCGGGCCCATGCCGAAGCTTGCTGATCGCGCATGTCCCGTAAGTGCCCTGTGGGGTTGTTTTTATGAGAGAATCAATTTTTCGATATGGTCCAGTATCACATGAGCTAAATCGGCCTTGGGCATCACGTCCAATGACGTTTTGGAACCGCCTTTAAAGTAAAGGTTGACCTGATTGGTGTCAACTTCAAACCCGGTCCCCTCTGATCCGATAAGATTTCCCACAATCAAATCGAGCTGTTTTGATTCCAATTTCATCCTGGCAAATTCATCTAAATTTCGGGTCTCCGCTGCAAACCCGACCAGAATTTGATGATTGCTGCTTCTGGAGATGGATTTGAGGATATCCCGGGTGCGATCGAGAACCAACGTCTCCTGGCCTTGGGATTTTTTAACCTTATGGGCGGCCGAATGCGCCGGTTTATAATCGGCCACAGCAGCACTTTTTATTATAATATCATTATTTTCAGCGTGCTTTAACACGGCATCATACATTTGATCCGCAGTGGTGATGGAGACAAATTCCACGTTGTTCGGCGGCAAAAGAGTGGTGGGGCCGCTTATTAAGGTGACGCGGGCACCCCGCATTTCAGCAGCACGCGCCAGTGCGTACCCCATCTTTCCGGAAGAGGGATTGCTGATGAATCGAACCGGATCGATGGCTTCCCGGGTGGGGCCGGCCGTCACCAACACCCTTTTATGTTTCAGGTCTTTGGGGGTCATCAAGTTGTGGATCCGGTCAAAGATATACTCAGGCTCCGGCAGCCGTCCTGGCCCGGTGGCGCCGCAGGCCAACTCCCCGGCTTCGGGCGACAGGATTGAAAAGCCGTACTCCTTCAATCTATGGAGATTGGATTGAACCGGTTCACTGGCGTACATATTGGTGTTCATCGAAGGGCAAAGCATCACCGGCGATGTCACCGCCAACATAAACGTGGACAAAGGATCATCGGCAATACCGTTGGCCAGTTTCCCAATGAAATTGGCCGTGGCCGGTGCCACAATAACGGCATCGGCATCTTCAGCCCATTGAATGTGCTGAACAGCGGCCGATTCGTGAGGATCAAACAGGCTCGTGCACACCTTTTTGCCGCTTAAGGCTTCAAAAGTCAGCGGCCCCACAAAATGGCCGGCGTTCTTGGTCATCAACACCTGAATGGAGGCTCCGGCCTTTACCAGCAATCGCAGCAGTTCAACACTTTTATAGGCTGCAATTCCGCCGCACACCCCCAGCACCAGCTGTTTATGTTTCAGTGCAATGGTCATGGTTTAGCGCCTATTGTGGGAGCAATCCATATCTCGGTCCGGGTGCTCATATTCCCTTTAATGATACTGATAACGCACCAACGGGATCGCTTTTTAAACAACAGCATGCTCCGAGACGCCTTGATGGCGCTGATCAACCGCCACCCGTCCACTGGCATTTTATTTTGAAAAAACGTAATCAGCGAGTTGATCTCAACCCGCCCTTTTAGCGACAGCAGTCCGGCGGTGAATCCGGATGTACTGAAAACAAATGAGTTGCCGCGATCCAACTTCAATTGATTCGGCACCAACACATCGCCAAAATCCAGATAGACACCTTTGCTTTGGGGCGCCGCCGGTTTGTCGGCCGGAGCCGGGGTACTTGACGGAGGGGCTTTTTTGTATTTCAAGGCCGAGCACCCGGTCGTCAAAACAAGTGAAACAAACACGATAATCCCCAATGATATACACCTTGCCGTTGTCGATTTGACAGTCATCTACATCTCCTTTAAACCGCTGGTCACTTCCGCTTGAGTTCTTTTAACTGGTTTATCAAATCCGCCCATTCCCTCACTAACAGCCCCAACTCTTTTCGAGTCGGGCCAGACTGTTTCTCGATCTTTTGCTCGATCTCGGCAAGCGTCTTGCGCAAGTCCTCGCGACCGGGCTCTTTGTCTATCAGATGCTTGTATATGCCTGCCGCTTTGCGCAGATAACCCTGACGGGCGTATAGCTCGGCCATGGTGACTGTATAAATCCGGGTCGACGTCATTATTACGGATTGGTTGCTTTGTTTTTAAATTTAAAAATCAACTCATCGGGCCGAATCATTCCTAACTCTTGGCGGGCTATATTTTCTACAAATGCCGGATCATTCTGCAGTCGATCGACACTTCGGTACATCTGTGAATTTTCCCGAGTCAAACGTTCATTGCCTTTTGACAATTGTTGATAGACCCGGCCCAGACGTTGCAATTCAACCAGCCCTTTATCGCCAAACAGGATCACAAGCAGAAAATTAAACATCGCGATGAAAATAACCGCTAACATGATTTTTTGCCGCCGGCTCACGATGATACCGTCCTTTTGACCCAAAGCCGTTTCACCAATTGAAGCTCAGTTGCGTTGAATATGAATGCCAGTCCAATATAAACAATCACTCCCGTAATAATAGATAGCATCAAACCGGTCATCATCTCCATCGAAGAGTGCTTTCCCGTATGAATCATACGGTTGGCCACCGCCCATACTGCCACGCCCATCAGCAGCGCACAAAACCCGGACCGCAATAGGCAACGCGCGATACCCCCCCATTGGATACCGCCCAGCTTCCTATGCAGCGCAACTGTGAGCAGCCCCAAATGCAGAACGGAAGCCAGTGACAGCGCCAAGGCCAATCCATTGTGGGCCATGGTCCGCATCAACACTGCGCCCAAAACAATATTTGCGGCAATGGCCACAGCTGCCACCTTAACCGGTGTAACTGTCTCCTTCAAAGCATAAAATGTATAGATCAAAATTCGCACTGCAGAAAATGCCCATAATCCTGTACCATAATATAATAGGGCACTGGCCGTCAAACGCGTTGTCTCTTCATCAAAGACCCCGCGCTGAAATAGAACAGCCACAATGGGTTCGCGCAGCACGATCAATCCAACCATGGATGGCAGCGTCATAAACAAGATAAACTGCACTGCGTGTGAAAACGTATCTTTCAAGGCATCCTCGTGCCCCATGCTCACCTGGTGCGACAGGGTCGGCAATACCGCAGTGGCCATGGCAATGGCAAATACACCCAAAGGAAACTGCACCAGACGATCTGCATAGTAGAGATAGGAGACGCTGCCCTGTGGAAGAAACGAGCCCATTGCGCAGATCACCAAATTGTTAATCTGATAGACGGCCGCACCGAACAGGGCCGGCCCCATCAGCCGTAAGATCTTCCCCATAGCTGGGTGCCACAGGGGTGCGGATCGCCAAAAACAGATCCCTCGCTTAATTAAAAATGGGATCTGAAGTCCCAATTGAAGCCCGCCACCGATCAGTACGCCCAATGCCAACCCTGCCACCCGGGTGGTCATTGAAGCAGATAGCCATGAGAAGATGGAGACCATGCCGATCATGGCGACATTTAACAGAACGGGAGCCAGGGCCGGGGCCGCAAAATGCCCCAACACATTCAAAATCCCCATGGATAGCGCCACCAAACCAATGAAAATGGTGTAAGGCAACATGATACGGGTCAGCCGGATGCACAACGCATATTTCTCGGGGTCTTCAGTAAAGCCGTATGCCAAAAGATGAATCAGAACAGGCGTCAAAAGAATCCCCAGAGCTGTCGCCGCCACCAGCACCAACGATAAAAGCCGGAAGGAGCCCACAGCCAATCGCTGTGCTTCATCACGGCCTTTGTGATTCAATGTGTCCGTGAACACCGGTACAAATGCAATGCTCAAAGAGCCTTCACCAAAAAGGCGTCGCAACAAATTGGGAAGTCGGAACGCCACAATGAAGGCATCAGAAAACAGTCCTGCACCGAAAAAAGATGCGATCACCATATCACGGACGTACCCCAGTAAGCGACTGAATAGGGTGGCGCCCCCCACAATACCGGCTGCTTTGGTTACACGCTCATTGTCTGACGACGCAGCGGACGCCATCTGTTTCGGCTGTTTCATTATTTTTTAGGTTGTCCGTTGAATAATCGTTGACATCATCAGGTCGTATCTGTATAGACTCAGATTTTTAATTAAGCTATCTCAACTATTTGAAAGGAGTTGACCATTGGCCAACCATAAATCAGCACTCAAACGCGCCGGCCAAAATGAGAATCGCCGTATGCGCAACAGGTCGGTCAAGACCCGTGTCAAGACCGTTGTCAAAGAAGTTCGCCAGGCAGTGGCCAATAATGCCGATGACGGGGCCAAAGCACTATTGGTAACAGCCCAATCAGCCATCGACAAAGCCGCCAAGAAAGGGGTGCTGCACAAACGCACTGCCGCCCGGAAAGTTTCCCGTCTGGCCAAAATGAGCCGCGCGGCACAGTCTTAGAGATAGACACGATACCCAAATTCCCAAAAGCGCCTGGTGTGTATACTCCCACCATGGCGCTTTTCCTGTATTTAGGGCAGAGGAAGGAATACAATAGATTTGATCCCCCGGCGCACCGTTGGTTTAGCACTGAAAAGGGTGGCTGGTATCTATTTTGTTCAACGCCGATAACGTTTTCCACCATTTTTACCATCTTTTTCATGAAACCAT
>JASFKE010000099.1:0-9781 GCA_050118795.1 Desulfobacteraceae bacterium
CGGTACAAAAATAGATATAAATGGCTGGATATGGCATTAATCTGGCCATTTTTTGTGTCTAAATAATTGAAAGGGAGAGTGATACCCATGATTTGTCAAACCATTCGAAAAGGCAGCGAGTGTGCCTTTATGACCGCCAAAGGCTGTAGCTACAACAACGGTTTGTGCCTTGAAGTTGTTGAGGCTTGCAAGGGCTGCAAGCGTGCATCGGAGATTGAGAGCGGTTGGTACTGCAGCGCCTGCCCCGAGCCGGAATTGAAATGGAAAAACGGAAATTGTAATCTGGCGACCCATGTGTCAACAACGCCTGCGACGACTAAGCAGAAAGTCAATCCGCTGAAGGCATCCAAGAGGGGCGCGCGCTAAGAACGGCCATCGGCAACGATTTTAGGACCTCGGTAAAAAATAATTGCACTATCTTGCTTGATCTTTGGTCCAGCTGCGTTGTTGCATGCAAGGCCACCTATGGGCTTGATATGCAACTTTGCATGGGCCTTGCGGATGAACCACATCCCGGCACAACTATTTGTTGACGCGACCTATAAACCCCGCTCAGGATACAGAGCGGGGTTTTTTTGTGGGGCAGGGCCGCACCTACCCTCCAACCCCTGCAGCCATGGGCGGCGGCGGGGCGTTCTATATACGAATCAATGACCATTGCGTGCAGACCGCCTCTTGTACCGGCTGCTTTGAACTTGACAGCTTGGTTACCGGCTTGTAAGAGAGCTCAGTTAATATATCCACTAGGAATATTAAGATGTTAAGCTTGGAGGATTGGAATATGAACACACTCGCTGCCGAACTCAATAAAATCATTGGCCAATGTAACCCCCAAATACTGGAGATGCTTGCGCATGTTGGGAAATCGCTCTTTTTTCCCAAAGGGATTTTAAGCCAAAGCGCAGAAGCAAAAGAGAAGGCACACCGGATCAACGCCACCATCGGAATTGCCAAAGAGTCCGGGCACACCATGTGTTTTGATACGGTTATGTCGTTCATCAAAGACGTTCCGGCCAGCCAGTCATTGACCTACGCTCCCTCGTTCGGGATTCCGAATTTGCGTAAACGGTGGCAAAAAGAGCTACGGGTCAAAAATCCTTCCCTTGGCGACAAGCCCATCAGCCTGCCGGTGGTGACCTGCGGGGTGACCCATGGCGTCAGCGTTTTTGCAGATCTTTGGATCGATCCGGGTGACGTGGTCATTTTGCCCCAATTGATGTGGGGAAACTACAATATGATCCTCGGCGTCCGCAAAGGCGCACGGATGAGTCACTACACGCTTTTTAACGACCAAAATGGCTTTAACCTGGATGAGTTTGAAAATGTGGTCCGGAAAGAGGCCTCCACCAATAAGAAAATTGTGGTGTTGTTAAATTTTCCTCAGAATCCAACCGGATATGCCATATCTAAAGATGAGGCCGAATCCATCGTGAATATCCTCACCCGAGTGGCCCAAGAGGGAACCCAGGTGATTGCGGCCTTGGACGATGCATATTTCGGCCTTTTCTATGAAGAGCAAACCCTGAAAGAATCCTTGTTTGCGCTATTGAGCGGCCGCCACCCTAATTTATTGGCGGTAAAATTAGATGGCGGCACCAAAGAGCATTTTATCTGGGGATTGCGTATTGGTTTTATAACCTATGGTGCGGCCTGCGACGGTGACGTCGCACCGCTGTATGAGGCCCTTGAGAAGAAGACAGCCGGCGCTATAAGGGGAAATATTTCCAATGCATCCCACTTGAGCCAGACGCTGTTGCTCAACTCTATGCAATCGCCGGCCAACCAGGCCGAGAGGGAAGAAAAATTCAACATTTTAAAGCGCCGGGCCTTGGCGGTTAAAGCCGTTCTCGCAGATCCCAAATTTAATGGGGCCTGGGAGCCCTACCCATTCAACTCGGGGTATTTCATGTGTTTGCGTTTGCGTACCGTTGAGGCTGAACCGCTGCGCCTTCACCTGTTGAACCGATATGGCGTTGGGCTCATTTCATTGGGGAAATATGACCTTCGGGTGGCATTCTCGTGTATTGACGAAAGTCAGGTGGAGGCGTTGTTTGACACGATCCTGCAAGGTGTAAAGGATCTGGAGTCGGCTTAGCAAATCCCATAGCTGCTTAAAAAACGATTGATGAACCAAAGCGATGCGAAGACTTTTCCCATCGTCGCCTGCACTGGGGATCTTCGATCCCGGAAAAGATAGGGCCAATACCGTTGCTAAAGATGGCAAAGTAAATAAATGGATTCTCCAGAGCCTGAGCAAAATAGATTGATCAACCTTTTCAAGGGGGGGCATTCAGCCGATATCGCACAAGCCGGCAAGTGGGCCGTCTATTTTATTGCCATCGGGATTATTGCCGGGCTGGGATCCGTTCTGTTTCACTATCTTTGCCAATTGGGCATTCACTACTTCATGGACCTCGTGGCCGGTTACCGCCCGCCGGCTCCGGCCGGAGAACATCACCTGCTGCCGCCCACGACGCGGCCGTTCAACCGCTGGCTTTTACTTTTTCTGCCGGCCATGGGTGGTCTGATCAGCGGATGGCTTGTCTATACCTTTGCACCCGAGGCGGAAGGGCACGGCACTGATGCGGCCATCAATGCCTATCATAACCAAGGCGGTTTCATTCGTGCCCGGGTACCGATCATTAAAACCCTGGCATCGTCTATTACGTTGACCACCGGTGGTTCAGGAGGGCGTGAAGGCCCCATCGCCCAAATCGGGGCCGGGTTCGGGTCTTTTTTGGCTACCCAGCTCAAGCTGTCGGACCGCGATAGACGTATTATGATGGCGGCGGGTATCGGCGCAGGAGTGGGGAGTATTTTTCGGGCGCCGCTGGCCGGTGCTTTGTTTGCAGCAGAAGTACTGTACCGCGATCCGGAGTTTGAATCCGAGGTCATCATTCCAGCGGGTATCTCTTCGGTTGTGGCCTATTGTATTTTTTGTCTGGTCTTTGGATGGGGCTCTTTGTTTGATTCTCCACCCTTTAAATTCCAAAATCCCTTAGAGCTGGGTCCCTACCTGGTGTTGGCCTTGGTGTTGGTGGCAGGCGGCGCCTTTTACGTCAAGATGTTTTACGGCACCATTCATTTCTTTGAAAGCCTTAAAAAAATACCCAATCACATCAAACCAGCCATTGGCGGACTGTGTACCGGCTTAATCGGGTTCTTCTGGCCCCAGTGTCTGGCGTTTGGTTATGGATTCGCCCAAAAAGCCATACGGATGGACGCGTTTCCAGAAATAACCATCAGTTTTCTATTGGTGTTGGCATTCGGAAAAATTCTGACCACCTCTTTTTCAATCGGTTCAGGCGGCAGCGGTGGCGTGTTCGGTCCTTCAATTGTCATCGGTGGGGCTTTGGGTGGCGCCATCGGTAAGTTCTTCCACCAGATCCTGCCGTCAGTGGTGACAGAGCCGGGTGCATTTGTGATCGTCGGAATGGCGGGATTTTTTACCGCTGTCTCCAACACCCCCATATCCACCATCATCTTCGTTTCTGAAATGACCAACTCATACCATTTACTGCTTCCCAGTCTGTTGGTGTGTTCAGTAGCCTATCTGGCCGCTCAACGCTGGACCATCTTTCATCGGCAGGTAAAAAGTAAAGTTGATTCGCCGGCTCATGCCGGAGACTTTTTTGTAGATGTCTTGCAGGCTTTCACCGTAAAGGAGGTTTTACCTTTGGTGCAGAAAGTCAGGCAGATTCCCCAGGATATGCCGTTTTTAGAATTTAAACAGTACTTTTCCAACACCACCCAGCACTACTTTCCGGTGATGGATGGCAACGAGCGCCTGGTCAGTATTTTCTCCATAAACGATGTCCGTGGAGTGCTTTTTTCACCGGAAATCGAACACCTTGTTGTAATGAAAGATATCGGTCCTTCGGATATCATCGTAGTGACCCCTTCGGAAGATTTGAACTCCGTATTAAAGAAGTTCACGACCAAAAACCTGGATAGTTTGCCGGTGGTCGATGAGCAGGACCACGGCCTCTTAATCGGTATGATCAATCGGCGGGAAGTCATCTCCTTCTACAACCAGAAAGTAACGGAGATGAAATCCATTAAAGCAGGGCGGTGATTCTTACCAGAATTTTAAATTCACTTTGCCCTTGGCTTGAATCAGCGCTTGGGTGGTGGTTCGCAATCGGCGGGACAAGATTTCGGCCAGCAAACGGTACAGCACGTATCCGAAAGCAACCTTTTCGTTGCCGCTAAGTTTTTCGATGTAGAATAGATCTGTGGCCAGGCAGACGGTATCGGTAACAGCATAGGCGGATGCCGAGCGCCGTGAAGAGTCCAAGGCGCCCATCTCACCAAAAACATCCCCTTTTTTATTGAGGAAAGCGACCTCTTTGCCGTTCTTGCTGATTTTGACTTTACCCAATATTAAAAAATAGAGCCATGTGTCCGAGCTGCCTTCTTCTACGATAAGTTCTTTCGGCCGGTATTTACGCACCTTGCTCATCTCCAGCAGTTTTAATAATTCCTGCTCTTCAAAAGGTTCCAGCACATCGATGCTTTGAAGGTTTGCCAGCATTGACGAATTGTTCTCCAAAAATATCGTCTCTTTCATCTCTAATTTCCTTGTCTTTCCATGGGGTGTGAAATCAACAGCTCCAAATCCAGCGCCCTAACTCCGGATCGAATTTATATGCAATTCGGGTGCCATGACCGGCCATTATCAAAAGTGGGTAATTTCAACGCATCGGTGGGCATTGTGTCTTATCGGACATCAAGCGGGGGCTGTTTTGGGTGCACGCGACCAGACAAACCATTTGCATAATATTAGACATATGATGAAAAAATCTGCACACCCCGGGCCGATTACCCGATAGGTTCCCCGTAATACACTTCAACCAGGAACAAACCGGTGGGTGGCGCTGTGGCCGCTGCCAGTGATCGATCTTTGCTGTCAAGGATCTCTTTGACCTGGCCGGGGGATTTTTTGTGCCGTCCAACATCGACGAGGGTGCCTATGATGTTGCGCACCATGTACCGTAAAAATCCGTTAGCCTGAATATCGAAGGTGATCCGGCCTTCGGGGCTACGGGTGAAGCGGGATTTGACGACTTTGCGAATTGTATGGGAGCGTGGGCTGCCGGTACCCTCAAAGGCCTTGAAATCATGTTCCCCGATAATATGAGCCCCGGCTTCTTCCATGGCGGCCAGATCCAGGGGCGAACGGATCCACCAAGTATAGCGGCGGTCGATAGCCGAGGGAAGTTCCTGGTTGAGAATGTGGTATCGGTAGAGTTTACCTGTGGCATCATAGCGGGCATGGAATTGGGGGGGCACCTCCATGGCATGCCGAATCACGATATCGTCTGGCAACATGCTATTGAGGCCTTTTTGAAGCCCAGCCGGCGTTATTGCGGTATCGCAACTGAAGTTGGCCACTTGGCCCAGTGCGTGTACGCCGGCATCAGTGCGGCCGGAGGCCGACAACCGGATTTTTTTACGGGTCATGGTCTCGATGGCGGATTCGATCTCTTTTTGTATCGATCGCCCATTGGGCTGCACCTGCCAGCCGTGGTAGTGGGTACCGTCATACTCGATGGTCAGCTTAAAATTTTTGGCTCTATCATCCATGGAAAAACCATAGCACGACTGACATCGAGAAAAAAGAGAGCCCTGTTGAAAGTACAATTGCGGCCGAGGCCAGCTCGGTGTCGCTGTTCAACTGGGCTGATAAGACATAGATAATGGTGGAGGTGGGAAGAGTGAAAAAGAGCATACCCACAGGATAGTATTGTTGGGCAACTCCGAATTGCCGCATAAAAAACCAACCGATAGCCGGAAGGAGTATCAGCTTGAATACCGATCCCATAATCGCTAAGGGATAATACCGTCTCAAGGTTTGAAAGGTAAGGCTGCTGCCGATGGAGATAAGGGCCAGGGGAAGGGTTACCACGGCTCCTAACTTCAGGGTGTTCTCTACAAACAGGGGAAAGGAATTGACCCCGCGGGCATAAGCGATTCCTGCTGCGCAAGCGATAATCAACGGGTTCTTTACCAGGGCTGCAAGGGTAATGCGCAGGCGGCGGCGCCAATCTAAAGCTTGGCTGGAAAACCATATCAACGTGATGACAGCCATGACATTGGCAAGGGGAATGGCCATTGCAATGAGAATGCCGAATTGGGCGACTCCCGCCTCCCCCCAGGCTGTCGTTATGACGGCCATACCAATGTAAGTGTTAAACCGGTAACAACTTTGGGAAAATGTACCGGCCTGAAATTTATTGACCCGAAAAAGAAAAATATAGATGGTGCTCAATATGCAAATGAGCATTATGGCGCATAGAGCCGATGCATAAAATCGAAGGCTTTCGGGTGAAAAGGTTTGATCGGCGCCACCGATTTTCCAAAAGAGCAGGGCTGGAAAAAAGATATAGTAGATCAGGCGATCCGAGGTGGTCAGGAAAGTGTCGTTGGTCATTTTACAATGCTTGAGAACAACACCCAAGACAATGATGGCAAACACCGGAAAGAGGTGATTGATAACCAGCAAGGACTGAATCCTGTTGCATTGAAGGTGGGAGATGGCAGACTCCATCTCTTAATTGGCTTGATATCTAATGAAAAGGCGCGGCCTTGGCAACTAAAAACTTACATCGATATGTTGAAGCTGTTGCTTGCATGGTCTGTTTTAAAGCGTTCATTGACAAGTAGATTGACTTTTTATCGAATATGGATCAAGAGATCTTTGGCCTTTATTTATTGAGCTTTAATCTGGCCCCGGGTCAAGCGGGGTTGTCAGCAAGCGGAGGAAAATGTGAGCCATTCGATCCAATGCCGGGGATTTCAGGCAGCCGGGATCGCCGCCGGTATCAAAAAAAACCAGCTACCTGATTTGGGCCTCATCTATACTCCACAGCCAGCGGTTGCAGCCGGTGTGTTTACCCGAAACAAGGTGCAGGCGGCACCGGTGCAGGTGACGAGGCGCCACATTTCCAATGGCAGGGCATGTGCGGTGATTGTCAACTCGGGCAACGCCAATTGCTGCACCGGCGACCAGGGGGAGAAGGACGCCCAATCGATGATCCGCATGACGGCCAGTGGGTTGGGGATCTCACCTGAACAAGTTATGGTGGCATCGACCGGCGTGATCGGTGCATATCTGCCCATGGATAAAATTGAGGCGGCCGGCCCCAGGCTGATGAGCGCCTTAAGGCCGGACGGATTTCAGGATTTTTCCCAGGCCATCATGACCACCGACAAGGTCCCAAAACTGATCCGGCGCGAGGGTGAAATGGATGGGCGCAGATTTACCCTGATGGCTGTGGCCAAGGGCGCCGGTATGATTCGTCCCGATATGGCCACCATGCTCTGTTTTGTTTGCACGGATGCGGATATCTCCCATCCCGTTTTACAGCAAGCCTTGAACGAGGCGGTGGATCGCTCATTGAATTGCATTACCATCGACGGCGACACCAGCACCAATGACATGGTATTGGCAATGGCCAACGGGCAATCGGGGGTAAAAATCGAGACCGCTGAACAACGAGAATCCTTTCAGGAGCTGCTGGGCGATCTGCTCGAGGAGATGGCCCGGCGCCTGGTCCAAGATGGTGAAGGGGTTACCAAGGTGGTTGATATCCGGATAGAGGGTGCCGCTTCCGATAAAGATGCTTACCGCGTGGCCGATACAGTGGCCCACTCCCCCCTGGTGAAGACCGCCTTTTTTGGTGAGGATGCCAACTGGGGGCGTATTATCGCTGCTGTCGGACGATCCGGCGCTTGGATGGATCCCACCCAGATCGATATCTATTTTGACGACGTCCCGATGGTGCAAAAGGGGTGTGGCTGCGGCCCGGAAGCCGAAGCCCGGGCTACAGCTGTTTTACAAAAACCAACGTTTTCCGTGGTTATTGCACTGCACCAAGGTACCGGATCGGCCCGCATACTCACCAGCGATTTCAGCGTAGAGTATGTGAAGATAAATGCAGATTACCGCAGCTGATGAGTGAAATGCGTATTCAAAAATACCTCTCGGCCGCCGGCGTGTGCTCCCGGCGCAAGGCCGAATCCCACATCCGTGCCGGGCGGGTGCGCATCAACGGTAAAACGGTTACCGTATTGGGGACCAAGATAGATCCGGACAAGGACCGCATCGAGGTCGACGGGCGTCTCATCGGGGCGCCAACGCCCAAAATATACATCGCTTTGAACAAACCCAAGGGGTATGTGACCTCCTGTGATCATCCGGGACAGCGGCTGGTTGTCGATCTTGTGGATCTGCCGGACCGCATCTATCCCATTGGCCGTCTGGATAAGGATTCCACAGGTTTGCTATTGCTCACCAATGACGGCCGGCTGCACCACCAGCTCTCCCACCCCTCATTTGACCACGAAAAAGAGTACGATGTCACCGTTGCGCATCCCATCGCCGATCACATACTTCAACTGTTTGCAGACGGTGTAGAGTTAAAGGGTAAGAAGACCCGCCCCGCAGATGTAAAGAGAGTTTCAGGGCGTCGATTTCGGATCGTTCTCAAACAGGGACGCAATCGACAGATCCGGCGCATGGTCAGCAAAATGGGGCACAAAGTGATACGGCTCAAGCGGACGAGAATGGCCAATATTCGACTCAACAATTTGCCTCCCGGAGCATGGCGGCACCTTACTGCCGCCGAGAAAAAGAGACTATTCAAAACCATCTCCGGGTAATCGTTCCCGGTTAGTGTAAAATACTTGTTTCCATGCAGTTTTCAATATATATGAATGAGCCAAAATTTAATTTTGATGTTCATCATATCATACTGGGGTGTGCTATGGTCACTTTTGAGAGTTTAGATAGACGTAAGGATGTTATTGCAGTGGTTGGCTTAGGGTATGTGGGCTTGCCGTTGGCGGTACATCTGTCCGAACATTTTGAAGTGGTGGGATTTGACCTGAAAGCTGATCGTGTGGATGAATTGCGCAAGGGACATGACCGTACCTTGGAGGTGGAGGACAAAGAGCTGTCGGCCGCCAACATTTTCTATACATGCGATGCCGGGGATTTGTCCCGGTGCCGGTTGATCATTGTAGCTGTGCCCACACCCATCGATAAATACAACATTCCTGACCTCACACCTTTGCAAGGGGCTTCCAGTACCGCAGGCCGCTACTTGCAAAAGGGCGCCTGTGTGGTGTTTGAGTCCACGGTGTTCCCAGGCGCCACTGAAGAGGTGTGCGTGCCGCTGCTGGAAAAGGCTTCCGGGCTGCGTTTGGGCAAAGATTTTACCGTGGGTTATTCTCCTGAACGCATCAATCCCGGCGACAAGGTCAATACCCTTGACTCCATCGTTAAAATCGTCTCCGGCTCAGATGCACACACCGCTGATATGCTGGTCCAGGTATATGGCCGGGTGGTCAAAGCCGGTATCCACCGAGCCTCTTCAATTAAAGTGGCTGAAGCGGCCAAGGTCATTGAGAACACCCAGAGAGATCTCAACATCGCTTTGATGAACGAACTGGCCATGATTTTCGACGTCATGGGCATCAACACCTTGGAGGTGTTGGAAGCCGCCGGCAGCAAATGGAACTTTCTCCCCTTCAGGCCCGGGCTGGTTGGCGGCCATTGCATCGGTGTGGATCCATACTACCTGACCTTTAAGGCTGAATCCCTTGGCTACCACCCGGAAATGATATTGGCCGGCCGCCGCATTAACGACGGCATGGGCAAGTACATTGCCGAACGAACGGTGAAGATGCTCATCAAGCAAGGCAGAACGGTAAAAGGCGCCAATGTGGCTTTGCTGGGCATCACTTTTAAAGAGAACGTGCCTGATCTTCGCAATAC
>JASFKE010000100.1:0-9751 GCA_050118795.1 Desulfobacteraceae bacterium
CCATCCGTATTCCGGCTCCCGAACCGGTGGATTTGGTCCCTGAACCCATGGCGTTGGATATTATTTTTGAAGACCGCCATCTCATCGTCATCAACAAACCAGCCGGCCTGGTCGTCCACCCAGCCGCAGGTCACCCCTCAGGCACCTTGGTCAACGCAATTTTACACCACTGTCCGGATCTGGAAGGGATCGGGGGTGAAATGCGCCCCGGCATTGTTCACCGCTTGGATAAAGATACAACCGGCATCATTGTCGTCGCCAAAACAGATACCGCACTGGCCGAACTCTCCCAACAATTCAAGGCCCGCAGCGTGGACAAGCGATACTGCGCTCTGGTTCACGGCGTGCCGGATCGGGACAGCGGCACCATCGACCTGCCCGTTGGGCGGCACCCCGTGGACCGGAAAAAAATGTCCACCCTAAGCCCCCGCGGACGAGAGGCGCTGACCTTGTGGCGGATCAAGGAAAAATTCGGGGCAGTCGCTCTGCTGGACCTCCATCTAAAGACCGGCCGCACCCACCAGATTCGTGTCCATTGTAAATCAATGGGGCATCCCATTATCGGTGATCCGGTGTATGGCCCACGGATAAAACCCTCTAATTGGGCCAAGCGTGACTTTGCCCTTTACCAGGCGGTCAAAGGGGCTGATCGGCAGATGCTGCATGCCTATCGCGTGGGGTTTGTGCATCCGGTGACCGCTGAATATCTCCATTTCGACGCACCATTGCCTGAAGATATGATTTCTGTAATAGAGGCGTTAAAGACAATTTCATAAAAAGCGCTGAGCATTAAAAGGAAAGTTCTTATCATTCTTTTTCTAAATTTGTACTGATGCGTCAGTTTTATATTGACACGCAGTAACTTTTTCCCTTATCTACCGCCTATACCAAAAAATATTAATCGTTCAGAACGAGTTGCACAACCGTATATGGATCGGTACGCACGGTGGGTGGTCCTTCATTGATAATTCTAACTGGATAGGAGCTAAAGTTGAACGGAAGATTTTTTGTGGTTGTTTTTGTGACGTTGTTTGGGGTTCTGGCGGTATTCAATGGTTGCGGCCTGGGCAGGGGGAAATGTGAACATCATGTACGGTCAGAAAAGCCTTGATGAAGATGACTGGGATCCGGTTCAAGATCAAAGAGAATACGGTCTCATGATTGACTTCAAGGGAAATGATAACTGGCCCTTTTCCATTGCCTTGGATTTCTTGAAATCCTACGATGATAGTGACCTGTATCTATCTGACTATGGCATCGTATTGGATACAGAAGGTGAGACCCAGGAACTTGATCTGGGTATTCGAAAATATTTCCAGGTAACTAAAAGCTTCAAACCGTATATCGGTGGCGGAGTGGCATTTATCTCCGCCGAAAAGTCCGCGTCGTATGCTGGAGAAAGTATACCCTTTGATGGAAGCGGTGTGGGTTTCTGGCTGAGCGGCGGCATGGTCTTTACTATTGCAGAGCGCTTCAATATCGGTGTGGATCTGCGCTACTCCGCCGCTGATGCTACATTATCCTATGAGTATTATGACTGGGATGTAGAAGCCGGCGGTACCCATCTGTTGGTATTTGCCGGAGTCCACTTTTAAACGTTAGGGCAGCAGATTGAATCTTTTTAAAAACCACTAGCCAGGTGCATCCGGATGCAGGCTTGTTGGTAGGGCCGCTGTTTATTCTTTCGTCGGCGGCCCTGCCTTTACCCTATCGTCGTAAAACTGAGAGCTCCGGAGCCACGACGCCGACGAGGGTGAAGGTACCATAGCCGTAGTATAAGGCTACCGTGAACCCTAAGCCGCGTTGCTTTTTGCATCCGGGTTGTAGCATAGCCGGCAGCAGTCCAGGCAGCGGTTGGATTCGTAGGCCGCATCTTCTTCGCTGATGACCTGGTCCACCTCAACCATGGAGTGGATGCGTTCATCCACCTCCAACTCCGGCATGGGAGTGCGTCTCTTCTTTTCCACACCGGGGACCGTCTCGAAAAGCGATTCCGCAATGTGCTTTTTGCGAAGGGATTTTGCAGATCCCTTAATCTGTTCACCTGTTATATACTGGTGAATGGATCGCGCTGCACGACGCCCTGCGCCGATGGCATCCACCACCAGTGAAGGACCGGTGGCCACGTCACCACCGGTGAAGAGGTAGGGCAGGCTGCACTGCAAGGTCTCTTCGTCATTATCAAAGGTGCTCCAGCGGGTGATGGCGATATTATCTTTCTCTTTCTCTTTTTCGAGAAAACTGATGTCGGGTTGTTGGCTGATGGCGGAGATCAGCATATCCACATCGAGGATGGTTTCCGACCCCTCTATGGGAACGGGTCGGCGACGGCCGCTGGCATCGGGCTCTCCCAATTCCATCTGCAGGTACTCCAAGCCTTTGACCCGGCCCTGGTCATCTTTGATAACCTTGGTGGGGGCCGCAAGGAACTGAAACTGGATGCCCTCATGCTCGGAGGCGACGATCTCAACCTCGTTGGCCGGCATCTCCTTGCGGGTTCGCCGGTAGACAATATAAACCTTTTCACACCCCAGGCGCAGCAGGGTGCGGACACAATCGATGGCGGAGTTACCGCCGCCCACCACCGCCGCACGTCTGCCCACCGGAATACTTTTTTCAGGGTGGTTGGCGACCGTGGAGAGAAAGTTGATCCCCTGCCATACGCCTTCGGCGTCCTCGCCGTCGATACCGAGGGTATAGTCCTTCCAGGCGCCGATGCCCATGAAGATGGCTTCATACCCTTGCTCGCGTAAAGAGTCTATGGTGAAGTCTTTCCCCAGTTGGGTGTTGTAATGAACGTCGATTCCCAGATTGAGGATACCTTCGATCTCCCAATCGAGGACTTTATCCGGCAGGCGGTATTCGGGAATGCCGTATCTCGTGATTCCGCCCAGTTTGGACATCGCCTCGTAAATGGTCGGTGAATGGCCCAGGCGGCGCAGAAAGTAGGCCGCGCTGACGCCGGCCGGTCCGCCGCCGATGATGGCGACTTTTTTTCCGGTTTCGGGCGCACAGGGGATGGGCACCCGTGTGCCGGAGTTCATCTCCCAATCGGCCGCAAACCGTTTCAACTGGTTGATGGAGACCGCTTCGTCTTCCAGACCCCGGCGGCAGTAGTCTTCACATGGATGGGGGCATACCCGGCCGCAGCTGAGCAGCAGGGGGTTGCGTTCGCGGATGGTGCTGACCGCCGCGGCGTAATCTCCCTCTTTGATCTGGCGAATATATTGGGGGATGTTGATCTCGGCCGGACAGGTTTGCTGGCACGGGGCCAAAGCTGCGTCCTCTTCGTTGAAGGTCAGCAACCGCTGGCTCATGGTGCGCACCGTCAAGATATTTTTGGGGCAGGCGGTTTCGCAGGCGCCGCAGCCCACACATTTGGCTTCATTCACCACCGGAAACCCTTTGGGACCTATCTCGATGGCGTCGAATTTACAAGAGCGGACACAGTCTCCCAATCCGAGGCAGCCGATGGAGCATACCCGTTTGCCGCCGTACATGCTCGAGAGTGCGGCGCAGGTATTGGCGCCGCTGTAAATAAATTTGTCCTCAGCGCGGTGGCCGCCTTCGCACAGGTTCAACGACTTCTGCGGTTCAGCGCTTCCAGGGTCCACTCCCATAACGCCGGCAATATTGACGGCCGCTTCCATGCCTGCGACGATACAGACGCTGGGGGGAACCTTACCGGCCACCACGGCGTTGGCCGCCGCCGAGCATCCGGCATAGCCGCAACCGCCGCAATTGGCGCCCGCCATAAAATATTCGACCTCGGCAATGCGAGGATCTTCCCATACATAGAATACTTTGGATGCCACACTCAATACGACGCCGCAGACGGCTCCAATACCCAACATAACGATGATTGCTTCTATCAAGGAGGGCCTCCTTTTGAAATATTATACCATACCCCTGAACGCATAGAAACTCAGAGAGATCACACCGGCTGTCACCAGGGCAATGGAGGTATCCTGGAGCGGCTTGGGAACTCTGGCCAGCAGGACGCGCTCACGAAGGCCGGCAAAAATGATCAGGGCCAGGCCAAAACCGGCGGCATACCCAAAGGAGGTGACAAGGGCCGGAAAAAATTCGAGCTCCTTGTCGATGTTCAGCACGCAGGCGCCGAAGACGGCGCAGTTGGTGGTGATCAGCGGCAGGAAAATACCGAGGCCGGCATACAAGCCGGGGATACTCTTTTTTAGGAACATCTCAACAAATTGTACCAAGGAGGCGATGACCAGAATAAAGGCGATGGTCCGCAGGTAGATGAGCTTCTGGGGCTCCAGGAGATATTCGTAAATGATCCAGGTGATGACGCCCGCCATCACTAAAACAAAGATGACGGCCATGGCCATGCCGATGGCGGTCTCCATCTTCTTGGAAGTTCCCAGAAAAGGGCAATTGCCCAAAAATTGTGCCAAAAGAATGTTGTTCACGAAGATGGTGGCGACGATGATCTCAAAATATTCCATGGTAGCTTAACTCCTCCGGCTATTTACTGGGAATCAGGTTCATTGCGCAGAGCAATAGCCCCAAAATCACAAAAGCGCCCGGAGCCTGCACGGCAAATTTGAAAGGTTCGAAAGAGGCACCGAAAATATTTGGGATGTTCCAGTGAATCAGCCCGAAGATATCCCCCACCAGCGATCCGGTACCGATCACTTCGCGTACGGCGCCCAGCAAGCCAAGCGCCCAGGTGAACCCGAGCCCGATGCCCAATCCGTCGGCGGCCGAGATGAAGATACCATTTTTGGAGGCAAATGCCTCGGCGCGACCTAAAACGACGCAGTTGACCACAATCAGAGGGATAAACACCCCAAGATCCAAAAATAGTTTATAGGCGTAGGCGGCCATCATCTGCTCCACCACGATGACAAAGGTGGCGATGATGATGATAAAACAGGCGATGCGCACCTTGGGCGGAATGACATTTCGCAGCAAAGAGACCAGCACATTGGAGCACAGCAGCACAAAAGTTGTGGCCAGCCCCATTCCGATACCGTTTTTCATGGATGTGGTCACACCCAATACCGGGCACAGACCCAATACAAGACGAAATGGAGGGACTTCCTTCCAAAGGCCTTTGGTGAACTCGGATACGATGGACTTGGCCATTACAGTAAACTCCTTTTAGTTGCTCTTCTCTTTGAGTTTTTCAAGCAGTTGCGGCTTTAACTTTGTATAGGTGTCGATGGCTTGCATGGCGCCTTTACACACCGCCCGTGACGTAATGGTGGCGCCGCCGAGGGCGCTGATGTCACCGCCGTCATTGGTCACCTGGATCGGGCTGTCGATGCTTTTGCCTTTGAACTGGGCGGAAAATTCAGGATCGCTCTTGGCGTTGGCACCCAGGCCGGGGGTCTCCTTGTGGGTGGTCACACCCAGGCCTATGATAGTGTCATCATTGACATTAAAGGCGACAATCATGCCGATTTTATCGGCGAACCCGGTGGTTTGGGTCTCCAGGGCCACGGTATTGGCTTCACCATTGAACACGCCGACAAAGATGCTGTGCTCTTTCTCCCCCTCGGTGATTTTAAAGCGAGAATCCTCTGCGACGGGATCATTCTCCGCACCTTCCATGATCTTGCGAACAGCCGGGCCTTTGACCAGGGCCATTTCCTGGTTCTCAATCAAAGGCGCCGTAAAATCTTTCAGCCCAGCCAGGCTAAAGCCTGAGATAGTACTCAGAAGGGTTAGAACCACCACCATTTTGATCATTTCACCCATTGTTATGCTACCTTTCCAAGTGGCTTGGGTCTAATTTTATCGACCAGTGGATTAATCAGGTTGATGAGCAGAATCGCAAAGATGACACCATCGGGATATTGGCCGATGTTGCGGATGACGATGGTCATGATGCCGCCAACGGCGCCGTATATCACCATGGCCACTGTGTTGACCGGTGAGGCGCTGTCGTCGGTGGCCAAAAAGATGGCGCCGATCAGCGAAAAGCCTGAGAAAAGATGAAATAAAGGACCTGCGTAACGCGACGGGTCCGCCATATGAAAGAGGGTGGCCGCAACAACCAGGCCGGCAACAAACGCGGCGGGAATTTCCCAACGTATGAAACCGCGGGCGACCAGGTATATCCCGCCGAAGATCAACGCCAAACCGCAAGTGGCGCCCGTGCCGCCGACCTGTCGGCCAACGATGAGATCGCCGATGGTGATTTGGGCAATGGATTGCGTTCCGAAGGCTTTGACCGCCACCAGCGGGTGAAAGCCGGCAAAGTCAAAGTCCATGTGCAACAGCTGGGCGTCGAAATCGAGGTAGTTTTTCCAGGAGACCATGAGAATGGCATAGGCCAAGGCGACTGGAGAGAATGGATTGGCGCCGATCCCACCGAAAATTTGTTTGCCGATCACGATAGTCAGAAAGGTGCCGGTCAGCACCACCCAGTAAGGGGAGGTGGCCGGCAAGAGCATGCCCAGGATCAGTCCCAGAAAGGCGGCATGACCGTCGCCCACCGTGACTTGCCTTTTGGAGGCCTTGTTAAAGAGCCACTCCCAGCCGATGGCGCTGGAAACGGCCAGGCAGAGAACACCTAATGCGGGAACGCCAAAGTAGACCAATCCCATCAATGCGGCCGGCAGAGCTGCCAAAATGGTGTTGTAGTTTCGTTCAGGCACGCCGTTGCCAAGGTGCAAAAAGGGTGCGTGGGAAACGATGAACTTCTTCTGATTATTCATTCTCTTCCTCCGCCGGAATCGCGCTTGCGAGTTCGTATTTGGCCAGCTTGATGTACTGTAGGATCGGTATGCGGGAGGGACACACGTAACTGCATAATCCGCACTCCACACAGGAATACAGATCATACAGATCAGCCCCTTCCTGGAATTGGCCGACCTCTAAGAATCGTTCGAGCATGTGGACCTGGACTTTGGATGGGCAGATACGGGTACACTCGCCGCAGTTGATACACGGATAATCAGTGCTGAAGACGATCTCTTCGTGGTGTTGGACCATGATCGCATCAGAGTCCGGAGCGATGGGCTGATCTTCTGAATAGATGGCCGTGCCGGTCATGGGGCCGCCGAAAATGATGCGGTCTCCGTCGTTCACCTCGATCTTGAGTTTTCTTAAAACCGAGCCCACAGTTGTTCCCAGAGGGGCAGAGACCAGGTTTTTGTTTCCGTTTTGATCCACCACGGTCAGTATTTTATCCGTGGGGATGCGTTGGGACTCGACGGCTTTGCCAATGGAGGCCACGGCTTCGGCACGGATAAAGAGCATTCCCAAATCTTCAAAAGATTGGCCCTGGCTGAGCAATTGTCCTGTCAGCTGGTACAAAATCATCAGGGGTTGAGCGCCGGGATAAGCTGCGGGAACCGCTTTGACATCGGCTGCGAAATGGCCGTCAAAATTCTGAAAGCTTTCCGCCGGCACAACCACAACCACCTTTTCGATCCCCGTTGCGTCCTTTAATGCTTTGATACCCTGATTGACGGCATGGGTTTGGTCTTTGAGAATATAGAGATTGGTCTCAACCAGCAGGTCGGTATCACCGCCGTATATAATGATGGTTTCAATGGGTTTGTCCCCATCCAGGAGTTTTTCCAATTGGCCGCCGCCCGGAGCACTGGAGAGAAAATCACTTAAAACCCGGGGCGTGATGCTATCACAGGCCGCTGGGAATTGATCGTCCAGCTCCTCATTCCCATCGGGATCAATGGTAATGGCGGTGAACTTTTTATTGTAATCTCCAACATACGCAGCCACCTTCCGGATGGTGCCCGTGACGGTGGATACCACTGTCGGTCCGGGTTGGTCATCCCAGGATAAACGTTGACCGGTTTTGACTTTCGCGCCGACTTTGATGATCTCCGAGGGGGTGATTCCCATCTCCCGGGGCAAAAGCAGGGTGATGCTCTCGGCTGCCGGTACGGCAATGGGCTGGGGCAGGGTAGTGCTTAACAGCTCATAGCGATAAGCGGGTTTGGCGTATCCGAAAAACGATCTCGCTAGCATGGCTTAACCTTTACTGGGCTGCAATGGTGAATAATTGGGTTGACGATCAACTTTCTAAAACCGTCGTCAGGCCTATATTACATGACATTTTCCACAATCTTCCGATGTGGACGTGGGTCCTTTTCCGTACTGTTCATGGCACTGCATGCACTGCTTATGAAAGGCATCCGCACGTTTGGGATATTCGGCGTCTTCCACCTCAGATTCGTCATGGCACTCCAGACAACTTTCTGGAATGACGCCTTCTTCAGGTTTGGGAACATGGCAGGCGCCACAACTGATTAAACCCGCTTCATCATCCGGAGTGTGGTGGTGACAGTCGAAACAGTCGAGACCATATCCCCCCCCACCCGTGTGGGTTTGGTGGTCAAAGAGCACCTTACCCGCATTGGTTTGGTACATCAGACGGATGGGTTCTTCCGGAGCTTCGATGGGAAAGGCGGCATAACAGACAATCGCAATTAATAGCAGTAGGACCGCCACGCCGTAAACGATCTTGCGGAGCTTCTTCGAAGTCATCTGCACATATTCCTTGCTGTTCATAGTTGGTTGGACTTATATCACTTGGAGATAAAAACCAAGAAGCTTGAGTACCATAAAGGCCTAACGCTTTCAAGCCTTTTTCATGGTCATTGGCCTATGGTGTGTCGCAAATGTTTACTGCCGGCAAGCAAATTATGGCCATAAGGGTTTGATTTGGCAGTTGCATTATTTCAAGAATAGGTCCACAATAAAATCCTATGAAGTAATGGCGGTCTGTACGGCGATGGAAGAGAGCCCTGAACGCGCAGGTGATGATTCCGATGGCGGTGGCTGGATGATCTAAGTCAACGCCAGTGACCGCGGTCAATTCGATCAGCTCATGGATCGCAATGCCGACTTGGCGGTTTTGAGAGGATGAACGCATATGCGGTATCTGCCCCACACCCCCCAAGAGGTCCAAACGATGCTATCGGCTGTGGGCGCCGGAACCATTGGAGACCTGTTTTCTCACATCCCCCAGGCGTGCCGACGCAGCAACCCCTTGGCGTTGCCCCAAGCCCTTAGTGAATGGGAGCTTGACCGCCACATGGACGCCCTTTCGGGAACCACTGCCGTGCAGCCGGAGTACATGATTTTCATGGGTGCCGGCAGCTATGACCACCACATTCCCGAGGCCGTCAAACAATTGCTGCAGCGTGGTGAAATCTTTACAGCTTACACGCCTTACCAACCTGAGGTCAGTCAGGGCACCTTGCAAATTATCTATGAGTACCAGACGCTGGTGGCGCGGTTACTGGGCTTGGAGGTGGCCAATGCGTCGATGTATGACGGCGCTTCGGCTTTGGCTGAAGCCTTGCTGATGGCAGTGCGCGTTACCAAGCGCAAACAGGTGGCCATCTCCCTGGCCATTCATCCACTCTATCGGCGCGTGGTTGAAACTTATTTCAAACCCGCCGGATTTGATATTGTGGAGCTCTCATACGGATCCGACGGCAGAACTGATATAAGCCCGCTGGCTCACAGGGGCGAACTGGCGGCAGTCGCCGTCCAATCTCCCAATTTTTTTGGATGCGTCGAAGATTTGGCAGCCTTGGATCAACAGGTCCATGCCGACTCAAAAACCATGATGATCGTGACCTTTACCGAGCCCTTGTCCTATGGCTTGTACGGCCCCCCGGGAGATTATGGTGCCGATATCGCTTGCGGCGAAGGCCAGAGCCTGGGGCTGTCGCGCTCTTTTGGCGGTCCGGGTTTGGGCTTGTTTGCCTGCCGAAACAAATATATGCGCAGTATGCCCGGC
>JASFKE010000101.1:0-9699 GCA_050118795.1 Desulfobacteraceae bacterium
GATCCGCCCGCCGCGCAAGGTCGGGTCATCGCCCGCACCTGGAGTTTGACCCGGATCTGCCCATTAATGCCAAACGACAGGAGTTGCTCGACGCCATCAAAAATCATCAGGTCCTCATTGTGGCCGGAGAGACCGGATCCGGAAAAACAACCCAATTGCCCAAGCTGTGTATGGCGGCCGGCCGCGGAATCGGGGGCTGGATCGGCGTCACCCAGCCGCGGCGCATCGCTGCGACCACCGTGAGCCGGCGTATCGCCGAAGAGCTTGGTGAAAAGACGGGGCAAACCGTGGGTTATAAAATCCGGTTTCAGGATTCGGTAAGTTCCCGGACCCGGATCAAGTTGATGACCGACGGCATCCTATTGGCCGAGGCGCATCACGACGCCCATCTCAACCATTATGATACCCTCATTGTGGATGAGGCCCACGAACGCAGCCTCAACATCGATTTCATCCTGGGGATTTTAAAAAAACTGCTCAACAAAAGACGGGATCTAAAGGTCATTATCACCTCGGCCACCATCGACACGGAAAAATTTGCCGGGGCCTTTGGCGGGGCGCCGATCATCGAAGTATCCGGCCGCATGTATCCGGTGGAAACCCGCTATATGGCAGATGACGATGATGAGGCCACCCATGTCGAGCTGGCCGTAAAGGCCGTGGACCATTTGGCGGGCAAGCGGCGCAATGGCGACATCCTTGTCTTTATGCCGACGGAGCAGGACATTCGGGATACCTGCGAAACACTTGAAGGGCGACGGATTCCCGGCGCCCGTATCATCCCTCTGTTTGCACGCCTGTCCGGGGCTCAGCAGCAAAATGTCTTCCGCGCGGCCAACGGCCGCAAGATCATCGTGGCCACTAATGTGGCGGAGACCTCCATCACCATACCCGGCATCCACTTTGTCATTGATACGGGGCTGGCGCGAATTTCCCAATACACGCCGCGCTCGCGCACCACAACCCTGCCGGTGAGCCCCATCTCCCGGAGCAGCGCCGACCAGCGGCAGGGGCGTTGCGGTCGAATGGCCAACGGGATCTGTATTCGGCTATACACCCAAGAGGATTACGATGACCGGCCACTGTACACTGCTCCGGAGATATTGCGGGCCAATCTGGCCGAAGTAATTTTACGGATGATCGCTCTGCGGCTTGGGGATGTGGAGGATTTTCCATTTATCGATCCGCCCGCGCCAAAAAGTATTCAAGACGGGTACCGGCTCCTGCAGGAATTGGGCGCCATTGAGCGCGCCCCATCGAACCGATCGGGGCAGGGCAGATATGCGTTGACCGCCAAAGGACGTCTGATGGCCCAGCTGCCACTGGATCCGCGTCTGTCCTGCATGCTTCTGGAGGCACGCCACAGAGGATGCCTGGATGACATGGCCATCATAGCGGCCGCATTGAGCATTCAAGACCCGCGGGAGCGCCCGGCCATCCGGCAAGCCGAAGCGGATCAGGCCCAGGCCCGGTTCATCAGCACCTCCTCCGATTTTATCACTTTGCTCAATATCTGGCACACCTATCGGGAAAAAGTGCGACGGCGCAAAAGTTGGGGGCAGGTGAAAAATTTCTGCTACGACCATTTTCTATCATTCCGGCGCATGCGCGAGTGGCAGGATATCTATCGACAGATTATCCGGGTTTTGGCTGACCATGACATTAAACCCAAGCGGCCCTCGCAGCCTCCCGAAGAGGGTGCAGGAATTGAAAACAGTTGGTATGGGGCCGTGCATCAGGCCATCCTGTGCGGTTTTCTTTCCAACATCGCTCTTAAAAAGGAGGGGCGGATATTTCAGGCCTCCCACAATCGTCAGGTGATGATTTTCCCCGGATCAGGACTCTTTAAAAATCCCAGCCAGTGGATTGTGGCGGCCGAGATGGTTGAGACATCGCGGCTGTTCGCCCGTTGTGTGGCCATGATCGATCCGGGTTGGATCGAGCCCATCGGTAAGGCGCAATGCAGATATACCTATTTGGATCCTCACTGGGAACGCAAGCGCGGCCAGGTCGTCTCCACCGAGCAGGTGAGTCTTTATGGATTGATTATTGACAGGCGGCCCAAGCCATACGGTCCGATCAATCCGGAGCAAGCCTCGGATATCTTTATCCGGCGGGCTCTCATTGACGCAGATGTGGTTGAATCACTGCCGTTCATGGCGCATAATTCACAGATCATCACCAATATCGACGACTTGGAGAATCGGTTGAGGCGCAAAGATATTCGTATGGACGATGAAGCCCTGGTCCAGTTTTATGGAGAGCGCCTGGGGCATGTCTATGATATGCGTACCCTAAAGCAGTTTATCAAAAAACGCGGAGGCGACCGCTTTCTCCATCTCACCGAAGAGGATTTGCTCCACCATCAGCCCAGTGAGCATGAGCTTGGAAAATTCCCCGACCGCCTATCTGTGGGGCACCATCACATCGACGTCCAATACAGTTATAACCCGGGCAAACCAGGCGATGGCGTCACCGCCATCATACCGGCGGCAATGGCCAAAAGCATCAATGCCCAGGCGTTTCAGTGGATGGTGCCGGGATTGTTGGAAGAAAAAATCACAGCGCTTATCAAAGGGCTTCCCAAAAATTTTCGAAAAAAACTGGTGCCGGTTTCCCGCACCGTTGATCTCATTATGGCCCAGATGCCCAGGCAAGCGCAAAGCGGTCTGCTGACAACCCTTTCCCGTTTTATTCGAAAGCACTTTGGCGTTGAAATCCCTGCTGCTGCGTGGGATGAGCAGGGACTCCCGGATCATTTGCGCATGTGGTTTGCGCTGACGGATGAAAGCGGAAAGGTCATTAAGCGCGATCGGCATGCGGCCATTCTAAGCATGGGTGATATCGGATACCGTATCTCTTCCGATTTTGAGATGGAGAAGCAAAAATGGGAGCGCAGCCCCATCGAGACCTGGGATTTCGGTGATCTTCCCGAATCGGTCACCCTTAACGGCGACGGGGGGCGGCGCTGGACCGCTTACCCAGCCCTTGAAAACCGTGAAAATACCCTTGTTCTGACCCTGTTCAGCGATCCAGGCCGGGCCGAAGCCATACATCTTCGTGGGGTCAAGTCCCTGTTGATGCGGCATTTTCGAAAAGAGATACAATTTTTACGTAAAAACCTGAAGCTTCCTCCCTTCAGCGATTCCGCCGGACGTTACTTTGGCGGGCGCAAAACACTGGAAGAGCAACTGGCCACACGGGTTATTGATGATCTTCTATTAAAGCGGATTCGCTCGGCCGAAGGGTATCATGCGCTGATCCAAAAACTGGAACGGGAGGGAATAGCCCATCGCGGGCGGACCAAGTTGAAACGGGTGGCGGATGTACTGTCCTCTTATGCAGCGCTGCGGATTAAGCTGCATGATACCGGCAGAACCCACGCCAACAAGAAAAAGGTCCAGCTCTACCTGGATACCCTGCGCGAAAATTTAAACACCCTGGTTCCCAAGAGTTTTGTCCAGCTTTATGACAACGAACGTTTGGAGCGACTGGTGCGTTACATCCAAGCCTTGGCCATTCGCGCAGAACGCGGTTTGACCAATATTGAAAAAGATCGGATCAAATCCCTTGAAGTGGAACTCTTTGCGCGTCAATTGAACGAAATTATCGAAACGCTGTCACCCCAAACCAGCCAGGAAAAGCGCCTGGCGGTGGAAGCTTTTTATTGGATGTTGGAGGAGTTTAAAATTTCAGTATTCGCCCAGGAGATTAAAACAGCACATCCGGTTTCCGCCAAACGGCTGAAAGCGCAGCTTAGAATAATCAGCGAAATGACCTAATCCAAATTTCTTACCGCCAGAGCCCGATACCCCCGGCGATGGGCCTTTCGCACTTTGTAGTGGTAGATATTGTCAAAATTGAAAACCCGCGCCGTGGGGGCGATGGGATCACTTTCAGCCGTCCAGACCCATCCACAGGACAAGTGGATCTGTGGAACGATATAGGATTTTAGCCCGCAGTCGGTTTCTCGCTCGGCATTTTTATCCACCAGACTCTCCAGCTCTTCAAGGGTGGGCAGGCGCCAATTATCATAACTTTTCGGCAGCGCAATGGAGAAGGTGTATTTGATCCATTGGACGGCCTGGTGCCAATCGATATCACCCTGGTTGTCGGTTTTTGACCACATCAGCTTCAGTTGGTGATCTGTGACCGTTCCATCGCCGTTATCGACGAATCGATCGCTTCCATATGCCCAGGGCAGCTCAGGCAGGCATGACAAAAGAACCAGGCTAAATAGGATTGCCAAACGCTTTGTCATGACGTTCTCCTCTAAGTTAATATTTTAGGTCACCTCCGAAACGGTCGCCTTGGGTCTTCGGGGCCGCTGCAAGAGATAGAGCACGCCAAAAACAGTCAACCCGATGAGATAGCACCAGTAGCGCTGATCATGGGGCAGCCCAATGATTTTGGCGATAAAATCGGGGCGCATCAGGATGACGGTTACGGTCAGAAAAATGGGTAACTCATAAAAGCGGTTGCGTGCAACAAACCAGCCTTGTGTGGCCGAGGCAAATGCAAAATTACCGATGCAGGCCATGGCAAAAATCAAAAGCCCTTGGGCCCAGCTGTTCACGTTGTGCAGAATCAGGTCGGCATTGAAAATAAACATAAACGGCAGGATCGCCGTGCGAATGTCATACATGAATCCCTGCAACCCGGTGGCAATGGGCGGGGATTTGGCAATAGCCGAAGCCGCATAGGCGGCCAGCCCCACCGGCGGGGTATCGTCCGCAAGAATACCGAAATAGAAGCAAAACAGATGGGCCGACATCAGCGGCACGATGAAGCCTTTGGCCAAACCGATGGTCACAATGGCCGGGGCTGTCAACGATGCCATGACGATATAGGTCGCGGTTGTGGGCAGCCCCATGCCGATCACCAAGCTGGCGAAGGCCGTAATGATCAGCATGAGGAAAATATTGCCGAAAGAGACGATTTCAATGATCTCCGTGATGCGGCTGCCCAATCCCATGGCGACAACGCCCACGATGATCCCGGCAGCAGCGGTGGCCAGTGCTACGGATACCATGTTGCGGCCGCCGCCGGCCAGGGCCGAGAAGATGTCCGTGATGCTCTGCCTAAAGGCCGGACCGAGGGGTTCTTTATTCGCATAAGCTTTTACCGGGCGTTGAAATAGCATGACCAAGGCCATCAACCAGATGGCGTGAAAGGCAGCCAGCTCAGGCGAATGGCGCACCACAATCAATTCATAGAGCAAAACGGCCAGAGGCAGCAGATAGTGGGCGCCTGAAAGCAATGTTTTAAAAAAGGGCGGCAGCTCCTTGCGCGGTATCCCCTGCAGGCCGAGTTTTGAGGCTTCAATATGGGTGATGTAAAAAAGAGCGGCATAAGAGGCAAATGCCGGAACAGCGGCCGCTTTGATGACCTCCACGTAGGGAACATTGACATATTCCGCAATGATGAAAGCGGCGGCCCCCATGATGGGAGGCGCCAGCTGACCGTCGGTGCTGGCGGCGACCTCAACGGCGGCAGCCTTGGTGGGCGGATAGCCCACCTTTTTCATCAGCGGAATGGTGAAGGTGCCGGTGGTGACGATATTGGCAATGCTGGAGCCTGAGACCAGACCGGAAAGCCCGCTGCCCATCACCGCCGCCTTGGCCGGTCCGCCTTTAAATCCCCCCAGCAGGGATAGGGCCAGTTTGATGAAGTACTTTCCGCCGCCGGCCTTGTCGAGCATGGAGCCGAACAACACGAACAAAAAGACGATGGTGGCCGATACATCCAGTGGGATGCCGTAAATCCCCTCGGTGGACATGCTCATCTGCCCCATGAAACGGTTGAGCGATACCCCTTTGAAAGCTATGAAATCGGGCATGTAAGGCCCTAAAAAGGCATATAGAATAAAAAGGGTGGCAATGGCGGGCAGGGCAGGGCCGATGACACGGCGCGATGCTTCCAGCAGCAGAACCACTAATATACCGCCGATGATCAAGTCCCTTATGATGGGCGCCCCATAGCGCGTGGTAAGGCCGTTGTAGTCTATGGCGATATACAATGCGGCGAATGCTGCCACGATGCTGATGGCATAGTCCAAAATGGGAATGCGATCCGTAGTCGATAGAAATTTCAGGCCCAAAAGTGGTTTTTTGAGCAACGGATAGTTCAGAAAGACAATCAGCAGGGCAAAGGCCAGATGAATGGCGCGGGTGAATGTGGAGTCGAGCACCCACCAACTGGCTATGGAGAGTTGGAATAAACTCCAGATAACTGCAACCGTGGGAATGACATACCGGGAAGCGCCCTTTGGACGGCGGCCCATGCCCTCTTCCTCTTCGGCCATTCGTTTGGCGATCTCAACACCGTCATCCATATCTTTGGGTAGGGAATCACTCATGGAAATCCTCTTTTTTTATGCAACTATGGGGATTACTTGAGTCCGGCCTCTTTATAATACTTCATAGCGCCGGGATGAATCTCGGCGGAAAGCCCTTCCAGCATTCCCTCTTTGGTCAATACGGCATAGGCCGGATGAAGTTTTTTGAACTCTTCGAAATTTTCAAAAACCTCTTTGGTCACAGCGTAAACAACATCTTCCGATACTTTGGCAGAAGTGACAAAGGTGGCCTTGACGCCGAAAGTCTCCACGTCAGCATCATTGGCGGCTCCGGGGTAGAGCTTGACCGGTACGAAAGATTTTGCGTAATAGGGGTACTTGGCCAACAACGTATCGATTCCGGTGATGGTGACAAACGCCACCTTGCGCGCGCCGGCAGTGGCCTCTTTGATGGCGCCGCTGGGGTGCCCAACGGTGTAGAAGAAGGCATCGATGCGGCCGTCTTGCAGAAGTCCCGGGGCCTCGGCGGCCTTGACGCCTTCGGCGTTCAGATCGGATTCATAGTTGAGTCCCACCGCCTCCAAGGCATCGATGGAGTTCTGGCGCTGACCGGAACCGGGATTGCCGATGTTGACCCTTTTGCCTTTCAAATCTGCGATGTCATTCACGCCGGAATCCACTGCCGCCACCAAGGTTACGGACTCGGGGTGGATGCTGAAGACCGCACGCAAGTCGGCTTGGACGCCTTTGTCTTTCCATTCGGCCTCACCTTTAATGGCCTGGTATTGACGGTCTGACTGCACCACGCCGAATTCCAAATCTCCCGCCATTACGGCATTGACATTAAATACCGAGCCGCCGGTGGACTCCACGGTGCAACGAATATTGTAAACATCGCGTTTTTTGTTCACGATTTTGGCAATGGCGCCTCCGGTGGGATAGTACACACCGGTAATGCCGCCGGTACCAATGGTCACATATTGGGTTTTGGCCGGGGCCTCGGCAGTTTTCGTACCCGCGTCAGTGGCGGCTTTCTCTTCACTGCTGCAGGCCGTAAACGATAGAACGACCATCAGGGCTAATAGACATGTTAAGAGCTTTTTCATAGATTCCTCCTAATTCTTGTTTATGTTTACAGACCAATCACCAACTATATTAACCTTTATTTTTAAGCAGGGCAGATGAAACCGCCATCTGTCCAGATATAGCGTCGCTGCGATTCCAGGGCGCTGCTGCCCAATTGACATAGCGGCTTGTTGCACCGTATAAGGCAACAGCCATATGCGTTTCGTCGATTCCGCCTGGAAAACAGACCGGGTTCAAACAGAACACTCTGCTCATCGCTTTCCTCGTGGAATGTTTGACTGTGAAGCGCCTAACAACAGACTTAAGATAGTATCCTGCGATCGTTCATAGCTCACAGAACGCTCGATGGATTTATAAACAACCCTTGATGCTTTCGATTATTTGCAGATGAAAGAGAAATTGTCAACCGTAGCGCATAAAGAACCTTCTGTAAAATCAAATCAATACCCGTTTGTTTCGGTGGTATTGCCGACATACAACAGGGATGCGTTTGTTGCAAAGGCCATCGATTCGGTGTTGGGTCAAACCTACAGCGACTATGAACTCATTGTCGTGGATGATGGCTCCACGGACAATACCCCGGCCTTGTTAGGCCAATACGGCGATCGGATCAACGTGGTACGCCAGGAAAACCGTGGTGTCAGCGCCGCTCGCAACAGCGGTATCCGCTCCGCCTCCGGGCAAGCCATTGCCCTGCTTGACTCCGACGACTATTGGCTTCCAAAAAAACTTGAGGAACAGATTGCATTTTTTGATGCCGAGCCGGATGCCTTGATTTGCCAGACCCAAGAGCTCTGGTTTCGAAACGGCAAACGGGTCAATCCCAAAAAACGGCATCGAAAGCCGTCGGGCATGATTTTTGAGAAATCTTTGCCCTTGTGCCTGGTGAGCCCCTCGGCCGTAATGATCCGCAAGTCGCTTTTTGACGAAGTGGGGCTGTTCGATGAGGCCTTGCCGGCCTGTGAAGATTACGATCTTTGGCTCAGAATTGCCTGGAAATATCCGGTCTATCTGATTGATACGCCGCTGATCGTCAAGCAGGGCGGCCATGCCGACCAGCTATCAGCCATGCCGGAGCTGGACAAATACCGCATCCAGGCCCTGGTGAAGATATTGAGATGCAACGGCCTGTCCGAAAAACAACGCCACGCTGCACAGGTTATGTTGAAAGAGAAATGCCGCATCTACGCCAATGGCTGCCGCAAAAGGGGACGTGTTGAAGAGGCGGCGCATTATCTTGCACTCCATCGCTTATACAGCTGACATTTCAATGCCGTGCACCGGTGTACGGCATTGTGGACAGCAATCCTCTTTGATGAGGTTGCGTCTTACGCTGAAACCGGAGCGTTCCACCAATATGCAGTGACAGTGGTGACAGTAAGTGCTTTCACCGCCCTGACCGGGGACATTGCCCATGTAAATATGATGCAGCCCGGCTTTATGGCCGATGTCGCATGCCATGTGCAGCGTATCCACCGGCGTGGGGGGGCGATCGGTGAGGCGATAGGTGGGATGAAAGCGGCTGATATGCCAGGGGGTCTGCGGCCCCAGCGCATCGGCAATGAAGTCGGCAAGGCCTGTTAATTCCAAGGCATCGTCGTTTAGACCCGGAATGATCAGCGTGGTGACTTCAACCAAAATGTTCAATGACGTCATTCGGCGAAGGGTCTCTTTGACCGGCTCCAACCGGGCACTGCACTGGGATTTGTAAAAATCGTCGGAATAAGCCTTTAAATCCACATTGGCGGCATCCAAAAAGGGTGCTACCATCTCCAGAGCCGCCGCACTCATGTAACCGTTGGTGACAAAAACATTTTTCAGCCCATGGGTATGGGCGATTTTGGCGGTTTCATAGGCAAATTCAAAATAGACGGTGGGTTCGGTGTAGGTGTAGGCTATACTGCTGCAACTCTGGGCAACGGCGTCGGCCACCACTGCCTGTGGTGTGCATGCGGTTCCCATGATGGCGCCCTGACGGTCATGGGGCATCTGGGCGATATCGGCGTTTTGGCAGAAGCGGCATCTAAAATTGCATCCCACCGTTGCAATGGAGTACGAGCGGCTTCCTGGCATCAGATGGAATATGGGCTTTTTCTCGATGGGATCCACGTTCCGGGCAATGAGCCGGTCAAAGACCAGGGTTTCCAGAACACCGTCACGGTTTTCGCGCACCCCGCATATCCCGCGCTTTCCCGATTTAATCGCGCATGTGTGGTTGCACAAGTTGCAGCGCACATTCCGCTGTTCAAGTTTATTGTAAAGGTAAGCTTCCATCTTGGTTTTCAGCACGTCAACGCGGATTTGGTGTTTTTGGG
>JASFKE010000102.1:0-9667 GCA_050118795.1 Desulfobacteraceae bacterium
CAGAAAAGATGCAAAGAAATTATCTGCTTCGGGACTTAAATCAAAAGCTGAGGCAATAATACAGATCCTACGTGAGAACCCATACCAAGTACCCCCTTCCTATGAAAAACTCGTCGGAGATTTAGAGGGTGCATATTCACGACGAGTAAATATTCAGCACAGGATTGTTTACCAAATCCTTGAAGATGAAAAAACAGTCAAAGTTATCCGTATGTGGACGCACTACGAATAGTTGGACAGAACAAAAAGCTGAAGAATGGGCAGTTATGAGCAACATGGAAAATACAGAAATTTGGCATAAAATTGGTTATTTATTTAAAGATGACGATGGATCTTTGCCTGATATTTTTGTTGTAAATTTAACAGATGAGCAAATTGTTACTGTGTATACTTGGGTTGTTTCTGAAGCTGGAATATATGGAGAACCCACTCTATGGAGTATCAAAGAAGAACGAGATATCCTAATTAAAGAAATTGATAATCCAGCCCAAAAGTTCATAGAGAACGAAGTTGAAATCTTTCGACATGGTCTAAATGATCTAAAATAAATGGAATAAAGATACCTCAACTCACAATTGATCAACGACAATTTTATTTTTCCTTCGCGGGTATTATAAAAGTCGCTGATCACACAATAAGTGTTGAAGTTGGGGGAGTATCCTTTAATTATCGTATATGATCCTGCCTTGCCTTATTTCGATCAAAAAATTTTCAGTTGGATTTTCATAGACCTTCGTGGGTAACCCAATCTGGCTATCGAAAAGTGTCAGGAATCCGGGCATTATCTTATGTTGGAGTGCCCCGTATTGTTTGCTAGTACTTTAGAGCGTTTTATCTCAGATAGAGGGATCCGTTAACCAGAGTTTGCAGCGAATCGCCAGGACCATGCGCCCGCTGCGCTGAAACGCGCCGTTGAAATAGCCACCAGATACCACACGAAATAGCCACCTTGGGGCTACTTGCTAACACATCAGAACGACTTTCTATACATATAATGAATGGTACGGCAGGCTACCATACGTATCGCCAAGCGAACGGTGAGCCACTGCCCGCTTATACGCGTGCCGGCAACCGATATCGAACAGGCGGTCATCGAACAACTGAGCGCCGTATTTCGGACCCCGACCCTTTTCGAATATTACCGAGCAGTATGTCTCCGAGGCTTTCCAGAATGTGGAGACCTTTTGGCAGGACCTGTTTCCCGTGGAGCGCAACCGTCTGATTCGCTTGCCGGCAGACAAAGTCGAGATCCGCGAGACGGGAATCGACATGGAACTGAGGACCAACGGACTGACCACGTTGATCGCGGAGTTGGCCGGTCTGGCCTGCGAGGTGAATGAGCGGAGGGCAAATTGATGAAAAGAAAGCCGACAATCACCGTTGCCGACAACGGCAACCTGAAGATTCATATCCCGATGCTCATCCGGCGCATGCCGGGCCGAAAAATGATCTTCGCACCGCATGCCCTGGACGGGGAGATCCCAGGAGCTGCGGTGCCGGTCCAGGCCGCCGTCATCCAAGCCCTGGCGCGGGCCTTTTCCTGGGCGGAGATTCTTGAGACCGGACAGGTTAAGTCGATCAGCGAACTGGCCCGCAATCTCGAGGTGGACAACTCCTATGTGACCCGCATTCTAAAGCTAACGACATTGGCCCCGGATATCATTGAGGCTATTATTAATGGTGAGGAGCCCGAAGGGCTTTCGCTGGCCAAGCTGATCCAGTCTTTTCCAGAGGAGTGGAACGAGCAGCGCGCTCTGTTTGGTTTTAAGCAAATGGATGTCTGATTCGTATATTTAGCTGTTCAGGTTTATTCAATTCAAAGCACCGTCTGGTAAACACTCGTTTTCAAAAAGCTATGATTTTGCAATGATCCGTTTATAACCGCAACTTTCCCGAACCGGCATGTACAGTGGTATGGTATCTTTTCCTTTTCACATCTGAATTGGATGCTTATGGATTATTCTCTTCGTTCTGGGCCTGTACTTCACCCTCTTCAGATTGTTTGTTGTTTTTATCGATTTTGTTTTGCTTTTTTTGTTCTTTCTTTTTCTTTCTTGCAAGTTCCTTCTGACGCTTGTGAAATTGATAATTTGATCTTGCCAACTTGTCACCTCCTTGGCTGTATTTTTTATATTCGCAACAAGCAAAAATTATAGCCTATAACGCACTGACCATCTTTGACCTCCTGGGTGATAGCGAGGCAAAAGCCCCTTTCACTGCTCGGCGTTTTTGGCTACGGTTGGCATTGCCAACCGATTGTTTTCGCGGTTTGGGTCGTCTTCGCTGATTACAGGTATTTGGCACAGGGGTATTGTAATCAAAACCCTCTAAGGTTCGCTCTACAACAGGCCTTCCAATGGTCCGACGGATTGCTCCAACGAATTGCTTGTCTTCACGGCTAAAAAGAGTAAATGCTTCACCGCTGCATTCAGCCCTGCCGGTTCTCCCAATACGGTGTATATAAGTTTCGGGTGTAGATGGCATATCGAAGTTGATGACGTGGGAGACATCTGATACGTCAATGCCCCGGGCTGCAATGTCAGTGGCCACCAGAATCTGGTATTTGCCTGACTTAAAGCCGTTCATGGCTTTGAGGCGCTGTGCCTGGGATAGGTTCCCCTGCAGTGATGTTGAGCTAAAGCCCAGTTTGGTCAGTTTTCCGCCCAGTTGCCTGGCACGATGTTTAGTGCGAGTGAAAATCAGGACGGCGTCGGTTCGCTGAGTGCCAAGCAGCTTGAGCAATAGTGCGGTCTTGAGATGCTTAGCAACAGGGAAGAATGTATGGTTGACTGTTTCTGCGGGCATGTCATGTGCAACTTGCACCCTTTCCGGGTTTTTTAAGATCTCCCCAGCCAAACGCTGGATTTGCTTAGGCATGGTCGCAGAAAACAACAATGTTTGGCGCTTTGTTTGGGGCAAGCGGGTTAGAATCCGGCGGATATCCGGTAAAAAACCCATATCCAACATCCGGTCGGCTTCATCGAGTACAAGCACTTCCAGACTTGAAAGATCGATGGTCTGACGGTTGATATGGTCGATAAGCCGCCCTGGGCATGCAACAACAATATCAGCGCTCTTGAGTAACTTTACCTGCCGCTGCATTCCAACGCCGCCATAAACGCTTGTGCTTTGTATGCCGGTCTTAGCCCCCAGATTTGCGATCGCCTGACGCGTTTGTTCGGCCAATTCACGGGTGGGCGATAGAATCAGGGCGTGCAAGCGTCTCCGCTGGCCGTGCATCAGCCGCTGTAAAATCGGTAACACAAAGGCCGCCGTTTTGCCGGTCCCGGTCTGGGCCAAGCCTACTAAATCGCGACCTTGCAAGATCTTGGGAATGGCTTGAGCTTGAATAGGGGTTGGCGTGGAATATCCTGCCGCGGAGATACCTGCAGATAATTGGGGGTGGAATAAAAATGTTTTAAAATTCAAATGACAAGGTTCCTTATACTGATCGTATTTATTTTAATAGCTCCATCTATGAAAGGAGCGCTTTTACGTCGGTTTCCGCCTAATATGTTAGCGATGCCCAATGACAAGGGGTAACTTCCGGCTCAATTGCCAGATAGGTACCAAGTAAAGAGTGAGGTGTATGAAATTTCCTACAAGCGGCGGGCTCAAGTACGGGAACGTCTTTACTGGAAATCACTCTAAGATGGTAAAGGGCACTCCCATATTATGAGAAATGCCCTTGTTTGCAGGTATTGCGCTTTAACTTACCGTGACATTAACGGCAGAGGGACCCTTTTGCCCCTGCTCAATGTCAAAGGTGACTACGTCGCCTTCGTTGAGGCTTTTAAATCCACTATGGTTAATTGCTGAATGGTGCACAAAGACATCAGGTCCGCTTTTCTGCTCTATGAAGCCGAACCCTTTTTGGTCGTTAAACCATTTAACTGTTCCGTTGGCCATGATGACATCCTCCTTTCTATTAAACTCTCAAAATTTTAAGCTGGAGGATGCAACAATAGGATAAGATTTGTTCCTTCAGAAAAAACCGCCCCGCCAATTTAAGGCAGGGCCAAGTTGGTGACACCAAAATAACAGGTTTGAAACTAAAAACAAGTTATTTATTTTTTTATCATTTGAGAGTGGTCAATCGACCTTGGAGGAAAATACAGGTACCAACACCGAAATGCCGAACAAGAATGTGATGAAACACTTTTTGCCTGAATCTAATTGCTGAAATCTAAGCCAATTAAAGGGCTAAGACCCACTCAAGATCAACACGCATGACAGGCAATCGTTCCTTGTATGTACAATGCCTACATTTAGGTCCGGTTCAGTTCTATGTTTCTTTTGGTAATCACTTTGTTTTCCATGTGAATAGTTCAGATTCCTTTCCAGACCAACTTTCCAAATAGGTGGTAAATAGTCCAGCAGACCGTCATTAATGGTCTTTCCACTTGGCAAAAGATTGAATTTCAAATATTTTCCTTGATTTTTAAACCGTGATCAGACAAAATGTATCCACTTATCAACAAATGGAAACATTTTGTCTGTGTATAAATGAAAAAGGACCCGATAGAGATATTCCGTAGAAATGGTGGTCAACTTCGAATGAGCGAGGCCATCGCACATGGTATTACGCGCTATATGCTGTATGTGCTCAGAGACAAGAGAATTATCGAGCAAGTAAGCAGAGGCGTTTACCGGTTGAAGGAACTGCCTCCGATATCTAACCCGGACATAGTTACCGTAAGCCTCCGGTACCCCAATGCCGTCATTTGTCTCATTTCCGCCCTGTCGTATCACAATATCACAACCGAGATTCCACACTCAGTTTACATGGCCGTACCTAGAAACTCGAGAATACCGTCAATCGACTATCCTCCAATTCAAGTCCATCGTTTCTCTAATGAAGCATACAACGTCGGAATCGAAAGGCATGTCATTGATGGCGCGTCTGTAAAAGTCTACACCCCGGAAAAGACTCTTGCCGACTGCTTCAAATTCAGAAACAAAATTGGAATGGATGTTGTCCTTGAAGCGCTCAAGCTATACAAATCACGAAAAAAATTCGATCTCGAAAAGCTACTTATGTTTTCCGAGGTATGCCGCGTAAAAAAAATTATGATGCCCTATCTGGAGGCAATGATTTGACCAAAAGACCACCGGAAAATGTCGCGGCATCTGTAAGGCAAAAACTGCTAAATAAATCAAGGGCTGATAGCCGTCCTTTCAATGAACTTGTTCAATATTATGCCATGGAACGGTTTCTATATCGCCTTTCCCTATCTCACCATGCGAATCGATTTATTCTAAAAGGGGCCCTGATGCTTCGAATTTGTCAGGCTCCCGAAATCAGATCGACGATGGACATTGACCTGCTTGGCAGGACAAACAATGATATCCCACAGCTTACGTCCATTGTAGAGGATATATTATCTATTGAGATTGAACCGGATGGTCTAATTTATTTCGCTGAACAGATAACAGCTGAAAGGATTGCCGAAGAGGCTGAATATCAAGGTGTAAGAATCTGCTTCCCTGCAAAGTTAGATACAATGTCGCTGAATATGCAAATTGATATCGGATTTGGCGATGTTGTTTATCCCGCGCCTGAAGAAACTGAAATCCCCTCCATGTTGGAATTTCCCTCACCGCGGTTGCTGTGTTACAGCCGTGAGAGTTTGATTTCTGAGAAATTTGAAGCAATGCTGAAACATCGTGAGTTGAATAGCCGGATGAAGGATTTTCATGACATCTGGTTGCTCTCCCGCCATTTTGGCTTTGAAGGAAGGGAGCTATCGGAAGCCATAAAGTTGACACTTAAACAACGCGGGACTTCTTTTCCAGTCAACATAGTTGCCTTTTCTGATGAGTTCATCTCAGCCAAACATGCCCAATGGAATGCTTTCCGGAAAAAACTCAGACAAGATCACATTCCTGAAAAGTTTGAAGAGATCGTCAAGCAAGTGAAGGATTTTATCGGCCCCATTACATCGTCACTGATGTCGGACAAATCACCTCCTTCAAAATGGTCTGCTCCAGGTCCATGGGTATAATCATGGAGTATCAAGAATTATTCAATAAGTATAACTCCCTATTAGAACAAGTAGATCAATTAAAACGAGAAATCCGTCGATTGAAAGCCAAACTCGAATTGCAGGAAGCACAAGCCCTACGAAACACTACCCAAGCAATTCAGATGGAATTTGTGCCTGATGGTGAATCGAATGATATAAAGCCTCTTATAAATATTGACAGCACCTCGGATTCAACTTCGAAAATTCGGCTGTTTATGTCCCTGTTCAAAGGTCGTAATGATGTCTATGCAAGGCGATGGGAAAATAAAAATAAAGGAACGTCGGGATACGCACCGGTCTGTCTGAATCAATGGCAACCCGGGGTATGCAGTAAGCCCAAAATTCCCTGCGCAAAATGCAAAAATAAATCATATGCCGTATTGGATGAAAATGCCATTGAGGATCATCTCAGAGGAAATACCATTGTCGGCATCTATCCCATGTTGCCGGATGAAACATGCTGCTTTCTGGCAATGGACTTTGATGAGGCGGATTGGCTAAAAGATGTATCCGCGGTATGGGATGTTTGCAACGAGTTCAAGATCCCCCTGGCGATTGAACGTTCACGTTCCGGTGCTGGAGGTCATGCTTGGTTTTTCTTTGAAAATCCAATTTCTGCCGTTCTTGCACGCAAATTCGGTACTGCCTTGCTTACCTGCACAATGGACAGGCGTCATGAAATCAAATTCCAGTCCTATGACAGGTTGTTCCCAAGCCAGGACACCATGCCCAAGGGCGGTATGGGAAACCTGATTGCGCTGCCGCTGCAAAAAACAGCCAGGGAAAAATCAAACAGTGAATTTGTCGATGATAATTTTAATTCGTATAGTGACCAATGGAGATTCCTTTCCTCGATACAAAGGATCTCAGAAAACCGATTGGAAGATCTTGTCTCAGTGCTTTCCCATGGAAATGAGTTGGGTAATTTGAAGGTCGACGAAGAAGAGGAAAAACCGTGGGAAACCCAGCATCCGATAAAAGCCCTTGAAAAAGACGATTTTCCGGATCGTCTCGAAATCGTCAAAGCAAACATGCTGTTTGTTCCTAAAGCCGGAATCTCCCAAAGGGCCCTCAATCGGTTGAAGCGTCTCGCGTCTTTCAAAAACCCGATGTTTTACCGGCAGCAGGCCATGCGTCTGCCGACTTACGGACATTCGAGGGTCATTTCCTGTGCCGATGAAACAAAAGAATACCTTTTCCTGCCCAGAGGGTGCGAGCCGGAATTGCTTGATGAACTCGAAACACTTGGGATCAATGTCGGGATAATCAATAAAACCTTTAGTGGCAACAGAATAGATGTGAAATTCAAAGGCAGTCTGAGAAACGAACAGGTCCAGGCCCTCAGGCATTTGCTCCAGCATGATACCGGCATTCTTTCGGGCACAACAGCCTTTGGCAAAACCATCGTGGCAATCAAACTGATTGCGGAGAAAAAGATCAACACGCTGATTCTGGTGGACAAAATCAGCTTGCTGTCACAATGGAGGCAAAGGCTATCTGAATTCCTTATAGTCAACGAATCATTACCAGAGGAACAGATCACCACCGCCCCCAAGAGGGGACGAAAGAAAAAGAGAAGCGTTATTGGACAAATAGGTGGTGGGAAAAATGCACTGAGTGGGATTATCGATATTGCGGTGATGCAATCGCTCAGCAGGCAGGGTGAGGTCAAGGAATGCGTCAATGATTATGGCCTCGTCATTGCTGATGAATGTCATCATGCCTCGGCGTTCACCTATGAGCAGATTTTAAAAACAACCCACGCGAAATACATTTATGGTCTGACTGCTACACCCACGCGAAAAGATGGTCACCACCCTATTATTTTCATGCATTGCGGCCCGATCCGCTATCGGGACAATCCTAAAAAACAGGCGGAGAACAGGCCATTTGATCATTACATCATCCCACGGTTTACTCCTTTAAGGGTTCCAATGGGCACCGACTCAAAAGACCTATCCATTCAGGAATTATATTCCGAAATCATGGATAACGACTTCCGAAATCAGTTGATCGTCGAGGATGTACTCAGAAATTATCGTCAGGGCAGAAGCAGCCTTGTTTTGACTCTCAGAACGGCCCATGTGGAGCGGCTTGCAAAAAGAATAGAAGAAAATATGCCGGACGTCATCGCTCTCACTGGTGGCATGGGGAGGAAGTCAACCCGGGAAGCATTCGAGCGTATCGCCAGCATTCCCGACGAAAAAAATATTGTTCTGGTGGCAACCGGTCACTTTATCGGTGAGGGTTTTGACGAACCGCGCTTAGACACGCTTCTTTTAGCCATGCCGATATCCTGGAAAGGGACACTGCAGCAATATGCAGGCAGACTCCACCGACTGTTCAAAACGAAAAAAGAGGTACGGATCTATGATTATGTGGACATCCAGATAAAGATGCTTGAGAACATGTACCAAAGGCGTCTGAACGGGTACGCTTCAATGGGTTATAAGGCCAAGGGGGAAGAGGTTATGGACACCCCACTGGATATCATTTTCAATAAGGATAATTTTATTTCTGTATTCAATCAGGATATTGTTGCGGCCAAAAAAGAAATCCTGATCGTGAGCCCGTTTGCAAGACAAAGACGTACCCATCAAATGATACAGCATTTGAAAACAGCAATCGGGGAACATATCCTTATCACCGTCGTGACCCGTCCGAAAGAGGATTTCCCAAAGAAGGATCATTCTGTTTTGCAGAAGGCTTTGGATCTCTTAACGCGCAGCGGGATAAACATCATATATAAATCGAATATCCACCAGAAATTTGCCATCATGGATCAAAAAATCGTGTGGTACGGCAGCATCAACCTATTGAGCTACGGGAGCGCCCAGGAGAGTATCATGCGGATTGAAAGTTCTTATATTGCAAATGAATTGATCAAAAGCATAGAAAATGCATGAATAGATCTAACTCACTTTATCGCACATGGGGTATCTTAATAATCTCATATTTTCCGAATGAATTGAACGGAAACCGGTTCCCCGATGACGAAGCCATCGGCCGGCAGCTTGACATTGTCCTCGAACGCCTGCCGAAAGGCACACAGCGCTTCATCGTCGTCGTAAGCGTCAATCGTAATTTGCTCGATCATCACGTCCAAATCGTCGATTTCCTTATTCTCTTTGGAATTTCGTTGATTCATTGAATGTCCTTTCCAAGCAATTCGCCCCTTGTGTCGTAGCCTTTCATCAATTATATTCGCTTCCCATTATGCCACTGTTCGATTCTGCTGACCTGTTGATAGCCAAAATCAGAAATCTATTCAACTGTGACCTTGCATTTCAAAACGATTATTAGCGCCAAGAAAACAAAATCCTACGCAGCAAGTTGGGCAAACGCGTACCTCTCAACGAAGGCGAGCGAAGGCTGCTGGTAAAATATGGGCTGCCTATCAAGGACCGTCTTGATGAGATTATCAGTGTGAAAACACGCCGTGTTCCTATCGCCGGCTGCACGCCCTATCCTGATGCTGCATGGGTAAGACAGCAGGCGCGAAACTTTTTCATGCTATTGGAAGATATCGATGAAAAATGCCGCTATGTCATCCATGACCGAGACAACAGCTTTGCAGGCTTTGATTTTATTTTGAAAACAGAGGGCATCAAAATTGTTAAAACACCGCCCAAGGCGCCCAT
>JASFKE010000103.1:0-9631 GCA_050118795.1 Desulfobacteraceae bacterium
GCTCAAACACTTCCCAGTAGTTGGGGAATGACTTGGCCACGCAACCGGGGTCGATGATTTTCACACCCGGCACTTTCACACCCGCTACGGCAAAGCTCATGGCGATACGATGATCGTCATAGGTTTCGATCACGGCGCCTTTGGGTTCTCCCCCCACAATTTCCAGTTCGTTTTCATGGACACGGGTTTGAATCCCCATTTTGCCCAACTCCCGGGATACGGCGGCCAGTCGGTCGCACTCTTTGGCCCTTAAGTGCGCCACGTTGCGTATGATCGTCGTACCCTGTGCAAAGGCTGCCACCACGGCCAGGGTCGGCACCACATCGGGCATATGGCCCATGTCCACATCCACGGCTTTGAGATCGCCGCCGGTGACGGCGATACCGTCCGGATCGTAGTGGACACAGCACCCCATTTGGCCCAAAACTTGCGCCAGTCCGACATCCCCTTGGCGCGATGCGGCCGTGAGGCCTTCGACTTTGACCCGCTTGCCGGCAATGGCGGCGGCCGCCCAGAAATAGCCGGCATTGGAACCGTCCGGTTCCACCCGGTACTGGCCGGCGCGATAGGTTTGGCCGCCGGGAACTTCAAAGCGGGTGTGACCGTCACGATGAAGATCAATGCCAAAGGCATTCATGATATCGATGGTCATATCGATATAGGGTTTGGAAACCGGTCCCCGGGTCACCTCTACGGTCAATCCGTTTTCCATGCAGGGAGCGATGAGCAGCAGCGCGGATAGATATTGACTGCTGACACCGCAATCGATGGTCGTTCGGCCGCCTTTGCAGCGGCCGCCTGTGATGGTCACAGGCGGGCAACCATTGCCGCTTTGGGAGCGGGCCCGGACGCCCAGCTGGGTCAGGCTGTCCAAAAGGGCCTGCATGGGACGTTCGCACATGCGTTGGGTGCCGGTCAGCGTATACGGCCCATCCCCCAGGACCGCCAGTGCGCCGAACAACCGCATGGAGGTGCCGGAATTCTGAAAGTCGATGGGACCAGAGACAGGCTCAAAGCGGCCATGATTACCGTGCACAACCATGGGGCCCTGGTCTGTGGGGTTATCGATATCAATGCCCATTTGCTCCAAGGCCGCCAAGGTCAGCAAGGTATCCTGACTGCGCAACGGTTGCAGGACGCGGCAAAGGCCGTCCGACAAGGCGGCGGCGATCAAGGTACGATGGGTATAGCTTTTGGAGCCCGGAACTTGAATGGTGACATGGGCTCCGATCGGTTTTGTCTCAATGGTTCTCATTTCACATTTACACCCTATCCATAGCGTTGATGACCTTGTGATCTACGCACCCGCCCACCGACGCAATGGATTGACCAGTGGTTCTATGCGGGGGGTGACGATCCGTCAAACGCATTACTTGTATACCGGCTCCGGGATCAAATCAACGGGATTGATGCGGATCATAAAACAGACAAGCCGTGAGAGAATCTTCCCCCCACGGCTCTTGGAAGCTGCGGGAGTCGTCGGCCCGCGGCTTGTATGGTTTTTACAGCTACACCAAACTCACCACGGGCGACCCGGTCCGAAAATAATAGTAATAGACGCCGTATTTGCCGGTGAGGTTGCTCATATTGACTGTGTTTCCTATGCTATTTTCTAAAAATATCAGTTGATTTAGCGATTGGGGGCCAAGATGTCAAGGCTTTTATATCCAGTGCCCGAATACACCGGGCCGGCGCGCAAGGCGCCCGGACCCGGTGAACAAAGATCGGTTTGCGCTCATAGCAAGCAGCACAGGCTTTGATTAGATGTCGTAGTACAGGTAAAACTCGTGGGGATGCGGGCGCAGCCGGATTTGATCCACTTCGTTTTCCATTTTGTAGTCGATCCACATATCGATGGCGTCCTGGGTAAATACATCGCCTTTGAGCAAAAAGGCGCTGTCTTCCTTCAAAGCCATCAGGGCTTCGTCCAGGGAGCCCGGAGCGGACGGGATCTTGGCCAGCTCTTCCGCCGGCAGACCGTAGATGTCTTTGTCCAGAGGATCGCCTGGTTCGATTTTGTTCTCGATACCGTCCAGGGCAGCCATGAGCAGAGCGGAGAAGGCCAGGTATCCGTTGCAGGAGGGATCGGGTGTGCGGAACTCCAGGCGTTTGGCCTTGGGCGATGCCGAATACATGGGGATGCGGACGGCGGCGCTGCGGTTCCGGCTGGAGTAGGCCAGGTTCACCGGCGCTTCAAAACCCGGCACCAACCGTTTGTAAGAGTTGGTGGTGGGGTTGGTGAAGGCGCACACGGCCCGGGCATGCTTCAGGATGCCGCCGATGGCATACAAGGCCTCCTGGGAGACGCCGGCATACTTGTCACCGGCAAAGAGCGGGTTGCCGTCTTTCCAGATACTGATATGGGTGTGCATGCCGGTACCGTTGTCTTCAAATATCGGTTTAGGCATGAAGGTCACTGTATGACCGTGTTTGGCGGCGACGTTTTTCAGAACATATTTGAACCACATCAGTTGGTCCGACATCTGCAACAGGGGTTTGAAGCGCATGTCGATTTCGGCCTGACCGGCGGTGGCCACTTCATGATGCTGTGCTTCAATGTCGATCCCCAGACCTTCCAGCACCAGTGTCATCTCGGTGCGCAGGTCTTGAAATTTATCGGTGGGCGGTACGGGAAAGTAACCCTCTTTGTGGCGTGGTTTGTATCCCAGGTTGGGACACTCTTCCCGGCCGGTGTTCCAGGTGCCTTCGACCGAATCGAGTTCATAAAAGGCGCGGTTGCGGCCGGACTCGAAGCGGATGTTGTCGAAAATGAAGAACTCCGCTTCCGGGCCGATAAAGGCGGTATCTCCGATTCCGGTGCTTTTGAGGTATGCTTCGGCTTTTTGGGCGATAAAGCGCGGGTCCCGGGTGTATGATTCGCGGGTAACCGGATCGACGATGTTGCAGATCAGGACCATGGTCGGTTCCTGGTAAAAGGGATCCATTTTAGCCGTGGTGGGATCAGGGATCACCAGCATGTCACTGGCGTTGATGGGCTGCCATCCACGGATACTGGAGCCGTCGAAACCGTAACCATCTTCAAAGCTGGATTCGTCCATTTCGCTGATCGGCACAGAGAAATGCTGCCAAAGGCCAGGGAAATCCATAAAACGCATATCAACCATTTTTGCGCCGTTTTCTTTCGCCATGCTCAATACTTCTTGGGGTGTCATAACTACTCCTTTTCTATACAGTTGTATTGGAAGTACGATTATTCCTTGTGCGCATTGAAAGGTGCCGGCGTTATGCCGCACGCACGTAATACGATATTCACCTTGCTAAGTGTTAAATTGCATCTTCACCGGTTTCTCCGGTCCGCACACGAACAGCCTCTTCGATGGTGGAGACAAAGATTTTGCCGTCGCCAAGTTTTCCGGTAAGGGCGGCGCTTTTGATGGTATCGATGACCTTGCTCACCAAGTCGGATTGGACCACGATCTCGATCTTGATTTTGGGAATAAAGTCCACCACATATTCCGCCCCTCGGTAGATCTCCTTGTGTCCTTTTTGACGGCCGTAGCCTTTAACTTCCGAAATGGTCATGCCCTGAATGCCGACCTCGTTTAAGGCTTCTTTCACATCGTCCAGTTTGAACGGTTTTATAATGGCCTCAATTTTCTTCATAACCGTTTCCTCCTAATGTCGTCTTGGTTTGATCTTCGAAAAGTTATTGGATCTCAAAACCGCGTTCACCGTGAAAGGCGTTGTCGAGTCCTTGGATCTCGCTGTCTTTATCAATTCTGAGGCCTCCCGTCAAAAGGCGCGTGATGCCGATGACGATTAATGTGGCGACAGCAGAGTAAACCGCGGTGCCGATGATGGAAACCAGCTGAATCCACAATTGCTTGGGGTTGCCGTAAAACAGACCTGCTCCGGCTTCATTGATGGCCGGGCTGGCAAACAAACCCGTGGCCAACGCGCCCCAGATACCGCAGATGCCGTGGACGCCAAATGCATCCAGGGAGTCGTCGTATCCCAGCTTGTGCTTGAGTTTGGCCACAAAGATGAAGCCGATAATTCCCGATACCAATCCGATGATCAATGAGCTGCCCAGACTGACGAAGCCCGCCGCCGGTGTGATGGCCACCAGTCCGGCCACGGCGCCGGAGGCAATTCCCAACAGGGTTGGTTTGTCATCGCTTAACCACTCCGCGCACATCCAGGTCATGGCGGCGGTGGCGGCCGAGGTGTTGGTGACCAAAAAGGCCGATCCAGCCAAACCGTCCGCGGCCAATTCACTTCCGGCATTGAACCCGAACCAGCCGAACCACAGCAGGGCTGCGCCCAGAGCCGTTAGGGTGACGCTGGATGGGAACATGGCCTCTTTGCTCCAGCCGACGCGTTTGCCCAGTACCAGGCAGGTGACCAGGCCGGCGATGCCGGCGTTAATGTGAACCACTGTTCCACCGGCAAAATCCAGGGCGCCCATTTGGGCCATCCAGCCGCCGCCCCACGCCCAATGGCAGACCGGCGTGTAGACAACCGTTACCCACAAGATGGTGAACACCAGCCATGAAGAGAACTTTATCCGATCCACCACCGATCCAAGCACCAGGGCTATGGTGATACAGGCAAAGGTCATCTGGAAGAGGGCAAAAACCGATGTGGGGATGGTACCGGAGAGGCTCTCCACACCGACGCCTGCAAAAAGAAAGTGTTCCAGGCTGCCGATAAATCCGCCAATATCGGATCCGAATGCAAGGCTGTAGCCCCACACCACCCAGACGATACTGGCCAGGCAGTAGGCCGCAAAGGTCATGGCATAAGTATTCAACATATTCTTATACCTTGACATGCCGCCATAAAACAAGGCCAAACCGGCCGGGGTCATCATCATGACCAAGGCTGTTGATACGATGATCCACGCAGTATCTCCGGAATTCAGTTCGTCCGCAGCCAAAGCAGTGCTTAACGGGAATAGTACCAGCCCCACTGTGAGAAGCCATTTTTTTAACATCATACATCCTTTCTGCTAATCGGTATTGGTTGAGTCTTCTCTCAATTCGTTCCCTGCTTGTCATCTATATGCAGTGCTTACGGCGCTTGTGAGCTGCCGCAACGCTATACGCCTATAAGATCCATCAAATTAAAACGGCCCTGACGGTCTCTTTGATCAGTGAGACCTGTTCCGGCAGGTCCACCTTTTCACCATCAAAACTGCGAACGTAAAATACATCCGCGACCTGGTCCACCCGGGTGGAGACTTTGGCTACCCAGATATCGAGCTGGCATCGAAACAACGCATCGGTAATTTTAAACAGCAACCCGGGGTAATCCCAGGCTGTAACCTCCACCAGGGTGAAAAAGCTTGAGCTTTCATTGTCCACCTCCACCTTCTGGGGGCGGTTTTTGGTCATGGATTGAATCGAGCGGAAGTGATTGTTTTTCTGCATCAATGCCTGGTTGAGATCCAATTCGCCGTCCAGGGAAGCCTGGAGTTGTCCGGCGGCCTTGTTCCATCTGTCTTGTTCAAATAATTTGTCCGGCGGCGCTTCGACCTCAAAAAGGTCCAGAGCGATGTTGTTGCGCCAGGTAAATATGCGCATGTTGAGAATATTGATACTGTTTATGGTAAAAGTGCCGGCGATCTTTGAAAGCAGGCCGGGGCGGTCTTGGGCGCAGATGGTGACGATCCGGTTATCGGCCGCCTGGGACTTGTGAATCCGCCATACAAAATCCTTTTCTCCCAACTGCTGATAGAGCTGAATGTGGCCCGGAATTTCACCTGAGGGGGTGTAAAGCAGATAGCGCGGGGACATGAAAGGGACCAGCCGGTCAATAACTTGCTTTTCCGTCTTGTCGCCGGCGGCTGTTATAATCCGCTCTTTTTTCTGCTCAATGGTGCGAATGGCTTTACGTGATACCAGCTCTCCCTTTTCCAATACATTGAGGGTTTTTAGAAAAAGGCTGCGCAGCAATGAGGCGGTCCATTCATTCCAGGCCTTGGGGCCCGTCGCCATGGCGTCGGCCACGCTCAGCAGATAGAGCTTTTTCAGCCGTGCAACGCTGGCCACTTTTTTGGCCACCAGGATAGCCGTCTCTTCGTCGTTGATATCCCGGCGAGAGGCGATTTCAAACAGAAGCAAGTGCTCCCGGACCAGGAAGGCCACCGTGTCGATATCGGCCTTGGCCATGCCTTTTTCCGTAAGGATCTGCTGCGCCATCCGGGCGCCGCGTTCAGAGTGCCCGCCGGTGGGGTCGGCTTTGCCGATATCGTGAAGCAGGGCCGCCCAAAAGAGCGTCTTTTTACTGCGCACCTCTTGATAGATTTGGCGGAACAGCGCATCGTGTCTGCTCTCTTTGTCCGTGCCGATGGTTTTGAGGATATCCACACACAGCAGCAGGTGTCGTGCCACAGGATAGAGATGGTACTGATCGAATTGAATTCGATTGACCACCCCATGGAATTCCGGAATGAAGTTCACCAGGAAATTGGTGTCGAGCATTGCGTTGAGAGGGGTGAAGCGATTTGATGGACGGGCCAATACCTTCTCGAAAAGGTTTACTACGGATTTGGAATTACGAAACCCGGGCTGGCGGACCAAATGCCCAAAGTCTTTGACCAGTCGACGGGCCTCTACATTTAAGGGGGTTTTTTGCACGGCCGACTCCAAAAAGATCTTGATCAACAGCTCAGGCTCTTTGAGGATGGCTTCGGGAGAGATAAAATTGAGCATGCCCCTGTTAAACTTCAACCCGTTAATATCCGTCTCTTTGAGAGACTTGTTTTTACGCTTCATCCGTTTCTTTTGACCCATCTCGTAGATGAAGGTGTCGTAGCTCTGTTTGACAAATTCCATGTGACCATGGAGTTCTCCCATGAGCACTTCAACGGGCAGGTGCCCGTTGACACCGTCCACCTTCATGACTTGCGCCAGGCGGGTCTGGTTCTCCAGATGGAGCTGATCGGATTTACGATTCATCATACGATGGAGGTGGTTTCGCACATGCCATATATATTGGAGGGACATTTTCAGGGATTGATATTCGCTGTTGGATAGAAACCCAAAGTACTCCAAGTCCCTGATCTGTTTAATGCCGGCCTGGATTTTGGCGATCCAGAGCATGGTGTGGTAATCGCGCAGTCCGCCATGGCCCTCCTTGAGGTTGGGCTCCAGCAGATAGGAAGAATCTCCAAATTTGATATGGCGTTCACGGTTGGTCTCGGTGAGCAGCGCAATGAATTTCGACGGTTTGGGGTTGATCAATTTGATGCGCAGCTGCTCCATCATCTTGTGGTAGAGCGGCGATACGCCGCATATGAAACGACCATCTATCAACGAGGTCAGCACCTCATGGTCCTGGCGCGCCATCTTCAAACACTCTTTGATCGAGCGTGTGGCATGGCCGACCTCAAGTCCCAAATCCCAAAGGGGGTAGACGATTTCGCGAACCAGCGCTTCGGCTTCCGGGGGCACCTTTTTTTCAAAGAGAAAGAGCAGATCGATGTCCGAGTAGACACATTGCTCCGAGCGTCCATAACCGCCCAGCGCCACCAGTGTATAAGGATTTTTCATGATGCCCATGCGAGGCCCAACAGAGCTCTGGGCGAAGCTCGATAAAAAATATTCGTCCACCAATGCAGCGTGCCCGGCCAGAAATTCACTGGTCCCCATGGCGTCAAAACGCGCGAGCAACTCTTCTCTTTGGATTTCGAAGGTGCTGATCGGTGTGTTGGTTTCAACACTGGATTGTGTCGTGATCATGGTTTGGCGGTTCCTTTTACCCTAATCCCCCTTGCTATAGCGGCACTGGTTATGGTTGTAGTTTGGGTCAGCAATTGCCATGCCAAAGGGATTTGATAGGTTTATGTCTATTATATACGAATGTTTAGTTGAATTTACGAATTTATTGAATGTTGTTTTAAAAAGACATTTTTGTAATAAATATATTTGATAAATAACATTTTTGAAATTAATCAGCTCTGCCCTGGGATTAGAACCGGCTGCCCTTATCTCTATTGGGGTTGTGGGCGTTATGGCAAGTGAGATTTTGGGTGGACCGTTAAAAGCCACCCCCGTTTAACGGGGGTGGCTTTTATTAGGAGGGATCACATTACTATTTCGACTGAGCTATTGCTGCTCTGCCACAGCACCGATTCCGGCAGTTGCGGCCGAGGGGGAGGAGGCGCCGACCAGCGAGGTGCCGTGGGTGGACATGCCGAAGTCGGGATAGGCAATGCCGGCATGCTCGGTGTGGTCGAGCCCTTCAATCTCTTCCTCGGGCGAAACCCGCAGGCCGATGGTCATGGAGATCAATTTGAAAATGATGAAGGCGGCGGCAAAGGTCCATACAAAGCATGCTGCGATACCCGTAAGTTGAACCATGATGATCTTGGCTGTGGTGCCGCCGATATTGAAAAGACCTGCGCCCAGGGTGCCCCAGGCACCGCACACGCCGTGGACGGAGATCGCTCCGACGGGATCGTCGATTTTGAGCCTGTCGAAAAACAGGACCGATAAGACAACCAGTACACCGGCGACGGCGCCAATGACGATGGCGCTGCCCGGGGTGACGTTGGCGCAGCCGGCGGTGATGCCCACCAGGCCGGCCAGGGCGCCGTTGAGGCTCATGCCCACTTCAGGTTTGCCGAATTTGATCCACGACGTAAGCAAGGCCAGGGCCGCACCTGCTGCAGCCGCCAGGTTGGTGTTGACAAAGATCATGGCGATGCTTTTGTCGGCGGTGGTGGTGGATCCGGGATTGAATCCGAACCAGCCCAGCCACAGGATGAAGACTCCCAGCGCGGCCAGGGGCATGTTGTGTCCCATGATGGCGCGTGGTTTCCCGTCTTTGCCATATTTGCCCAACCGCGGGCCCAATACGATGGCGCCGGCCAATGCCGCCCAACCCCCCACGGAGTGGACCACTGTTGAACCTGCGAAATCGATGAATCCCAAACCTTCCAGCCAGCCGCTGCCATTGAAGAGGCTGCCCCAGGCCCAACTGCCGAAAATGGGGTAGATGACAGCGCTGATGGCCACGCTATAGGCCAGGTAGCCCACAAATTTGGTGCGTTCGGCCATGGCGCCGGATACGATGGTGGCGGCTGTGGCGGCAAAGACCACCTGAAACATCCAGAATGCCAGTACCCAGGGATCGCCGTCCGGGGTGAAGTCGCTTAAAAAGAAACCGGTGGTACCGAACCAGCCGGTCTTGGATGCGCCGAACATCAGGGCAAAACCGATGGCCCAGTAGCCTAAAGAGCCCAGTGAGAAGTCCATGAGGTTTTTCATCAATATGTTAACAGCATTTTTGGCGCGGGTAAAACCGGCCTCCACCATGGCAAAGCCGGCCTGCATAAAGAAGACCAGGGCGGCTGCAACGAGCGTCCACAGGTAGTTGGCATGGGTTTGGACCAAGTCGATGGCCTCTTTGTTGGACATGGCGGTGGGGGCGGGATCATCAGCCCAGGTGAACGCTGCGCTTGTCAGCAGTATCATCATTCCATAAAAAAAGATTTTAATCGGTTTCATCGCTCTGGGGTCTCCTTTTAATTTAGTGGCATTGCGCATGCTATTTGTTAAACGGCGTCCTGTCCGGATTCACCGGTGCGGATCCGCACAGCTTGTTCAATGGGCATTACAAATATTTTACCGTCGCCGACCTTGTTGGTGTTGGCGTTTTCGCT
>JASFKE010000104.1:0-9504 GCA_050118795.1 Desulfobacteraceae bacterium
CGATAAGGGTGTGGTCGATCTGTTTGGGGTCATATATCTCCGGTACGATGGCTTCTTGAAGGCTTTTCAAACCCTGTATGGCGTGGCCCGGCATGGGTTCAGCCGCCACGATGTTGATCTTGGGGTCGTGCTCTTTTAGACGCCGGGAGGTTCCCATGAGGGTCCCCGATGTCCCCAATCCGGCCACGAAAGCGGATATCTCCCCTCCGGTTTGTTCTAAAATTTCCATGGCTGTGGTCTCATAGTGGGCTCTCCAGTTTCCCGGATTGGCAAACTGGTTGGGCATAAAATAGCGGTCCGGATATTCCTCCATTATTTTGTGTGCTTCCCGAATGGCGCCGTCGGTCTTTTCGTTGTGGGGGGTGATGACCAGCTCGGCGCCGTAGGCCAGAAGGGTTTGTCTCCGCTCCGTGCTGACGCAGCCGGGAAGGGCCAGTTTGACGCGATACCCCTTGAATGCGCCCACCATGGCCAGGCCGATGCCCGTGTTTCCGGAAGTGGGCTCCAGGATTATTTTTCCCGGGGTGAGCAATCCCTCTTTCTCTGCCTGCTCTATCATCCATAGTGCCGGGCGGTCTTTGACCGATCCACCGGGATTGGAGCCTTCCAGCTTGGCTAAGATTCTTGCACCTTTGTTTGGTTTTATTTTCTGAAGTTCAACCATGGGGGTATTGCCCACATGGTTCAGCAGGTGAGTGGTTGCCGAGCAATTCCTCTTTTCAAGCGTCACAGGTTTGATGTTGCCAACGGTCATGGTCTCTCCTTAAAATGCCAAAGTGCCGATTCTGGTGTGAGCCGTAAAAATCCAATACAGGACCATACCACAGTGCTGCCTGCCCTGTCGAATGCGCCGATGGCTATCCATTTTTTTTATGCAGCTATGGGGTTTAAACACCGTCCCCGGGATCCGGGATTCCATGGGTGCAGGGGATGCCCACCTGGCACAGACCGCATACCGATACGTCAATGCCATATTTTTCTGACATGATTTCAGGCATTTTGACCTCGGTGTAGCGTTGGCAGCGCTTTTTGTCATGGCCGTTCTTGCCAATGGCGTTGATCGGGCATCGTTTGATACATTTACCGCAGGTGCCGTGGGAAAAGAAAAGGCAATAGGCGTGATGGTCTTTATAGGGGCGGGGTGTGGGCGTGATATTGAGTCGAGCCACCACGGAGCCGGTTCGCATGGCTTTGCCAAGCGGGGTGATCAAACCATCGCACAATCCAAAGGTCCCCAGGCCGGAAGCATAGGCGGCGTGCCGTTCAGACCAGTTGGAGCACGGTGCATAGGGGCTTTGGTCCGAGCGGCTCCAAAAATCGGCCTGCATGGGGGCCACTGCGTCGATTCCCTTGACTCTCAGTGATTCAACCACGTGATGACGCAGGGCATCATTGAAGGCTTCTCCATGGAAGCGCACCTGTGCCCAACTTCTGGCGGGGCGCAGGGTCTGCTCGGCCTGCTCGGCGCATGTCTCGGCCGTTTGGGGCAATATCCAGCTGATCACCGTGAGTTCGTCACCCGTTGCGATGGAGGCGCCGACAAACGCTTTGTGATAGATCGCCGCCGGCGTGAGATAAAAATCGCCGATGTGAGCGACAAATTCGTCGAAGATGGCATCGCCGCCGCTGCTGAATCCGACCAGCGGTGCGTCGAAGGCCCGTCGGGTCAAATCCGGCCCCAAACGGTTCTTGGGTGATTGGGATACAAAGTTGTGGATCAGCTCTTCTATCCAGAGGCCGGGATTATCCAAGGGTTGCATGGCGGTCCCCCTCTTTATTCATGTACGCTTTAAAAATTAATTGGGCTGCGATTTATACCGTGGCGGTATTACGATACCGCTTCATTTTTCTATCATTGCCAAATTAAATATTTAGAAGCCTATGGCTTACCCCATTCGGGTATCCTACCACAGACCCCCCACACCTTACAAACGGCCTCTACAAGGGCCTTGACCATGGGGTCCGAGGATCGGTTTGCGGGGTAGATAAAAGAGAGGTCGACGGATTCTATCTTTTGATCCCAGATGGTGATCCGGCCTTCGGCCATGGCATCGTGTGCTTCATCTTCAATCATTAACGCCATCCCCTGGCCCGAGGAGACCAAGGTGTTGATCATAGGCTCCTGATCTGCGGTGGTCACCTTGTTGGGGGTTAAATTACGGCGATCAAACGCTTGGCTGACGATCCTGTTGAAACTACAGTTCGGCGGAGTCCAAATCCACGGCATCTGAGCGATCTCTTTCCAATCGGCGCCATCTATCCGCTCTTTCCATTGGGCAGGTCCCACAACCACCACATTCATCCGTTTGAGGGCGACGGCTTCCAATTCAGGCAACCCCGGATCGCCATATGCATAGGCGCCATCCAGCAGATTTTTTTTAAACGCCTCAGGTTGTTGGTCTGACCAGTACTGGAGCAGATGGAAATCGAGTTCCGGGTAGTGCTGGCGCATATGCGACATAAACAGGTCGAGCTTGAGATAGCGCGGGTCGATGTGAAATCCGATTCTGGCGGTCCCCACCACTTTTTCCTTCATGATGGATGCTTGCCTGTGAAGGTCCGCAATGGTCGACAGCGCAGCCTTGGCCTTATCCCGCAGCGCATTGCCTTCGCGGGTGAGGGTCATCCCTTTGGGTGTTCGAATAAAAAGTGATAATCCCAGCTCTTCTTCCAGAGACTTGATATGAGCGCTGACAGCCGGTTGGCTGGTGTGCAGTCTTTCGGAAGCGCGGGTCAGATGACCCTCTTCCGCCACCGTGATAAATGTTCGGAGTTGGTAAAGTTCCATGGGTATCGCCCCGTTCCAATTATTTTCTTCCAATGCCCTTATAAGTTCGCGCCATCTTGTTTTCCCTCAATAGGGTTGTAATCGCTTTGGGTTGATAGTGTCAAATCAGCAATTGTGAAGATCCTCATCAGATATGAATATTGGATCTTGCTATCCATTAATCGTAAAGGAGATGGGCCCATATGGTAATGATCTGATGAAGCGAGGCTGTCCAAACCGTCGGACGGGTTTTTACACAACCGATATTCGACATTGGCTTCAAAAAGCGGGATTTTCAAATATTATCGTCAATCCGCTCCCCTGCCAATTCTTGGGGCTCGATGCCAACTTCATTCGCAAAAATTGGGGTGCGGATATCTTTCTGGCGACCGGAACAGCGTAAAGTTTCACTGTTCAGCACCAATGGCAACCCTATCGTTTCATAAATAAAGATGGCTAAAAACACTTCAGAGGCGATCCCGGCCAATATCGTGCGGTATGCTCCGGATTATTGACAAGGTATCCCATATCAGGTAGGGTTGGCCGGAATATTCAATAACAGTTGGATCCATACACAAATTCAAGCGCCACAATTGCATGAACATTTCTTCATGTAGCGTACCACCCCCTTGCTAAGGGCTTCGGCAACAAATAATTGAACCATAGTACTTGATATTTGGTCCATCTCATCAAATTCGCATGCCTGATGTGCGAATTTTAGTACTGGTTTCGCTTTGGTCCCCATAAATCCAGCAGGTCCAAAGGGCCGCTGATACTTCATTGGATAATAAGATGATGCAAATTGAGTATTTAATAGAACGCCAGGAGCTCATTCCGGAACTCGCTCGCCTCTCGCTTATGGAGTGGTTCTATCTCCGCCCAATGTTAACCCTGGAAGCTCAAATCGAAATCCTGCGCAACCATTGCGGGTATCGACAGATTCCGACGATCCTGGTGGCCACATCCGGCGATGAGATACTGGGCTCCGTTGCATTGGTGCCCCATAGCCTGAAGACCAGAAAATGTCTCTCTCCATGGCTGGATGGTGTCTATGTCAGACCGGATCATCGAAAACAGGGAATCGCAAGCTTGCTCATTCGCCGTATCGAAGAGGAGGCCTCTGCTTTGGGAATCCGGCGTCTCTATCTCGGCACGGCAAATGCCCAGGCGTTCTACTCCCGGCTTGGGTGGCAAATTATGGAGAAGACTGCCAACGAAGGGATAATGGTATCCGTCATGCAAAAAAAAGTCAGCGTCCCGTCCGGCGCTTTAAAACCTAAGGTTGCCTAGAGCTGATCAATCGGTCATAGAGCGCGCTGTGTTTTCGCAGGCTTGCCGGTGAACCAACGGCCGCAATCCGGCCGGATTCCAACAGGATCACCTGATCCATCTGCTCGATGGCTTCCGGCCGGTGGGTAATCATGATGACGGTTTTGTCTCTTCCATGTGAGATCAGGTTGGTCATCATGGCTTGGGCTGTTGCGGTGTCCAGACCTTCGGTGGGTTCGTCAAAGGCCCATATGGGGGCGCTGCTGAGCACAGCTCTGGCTATGGCCAGGCGGCGCGCCTGTCCTCCGGACAACAGGCGTCCGGCTTCTCCCACCCATGTCCGGAGTCCCTTTGGCAGGTGATTCACAAAATCGGTCAACTCCACGGCCGACAAGGCTTCCATCAGGGTCGTATCGTCTGCCTCAGGGGCGGCCAGCAGTAGATTGTCCCGCACCGTGCCGTTGAAGATGTGGGCTTTCTGGTCCACAATGCAGATGCTTTGTCTTAGTGATCTCTCTGGGAAGGCATCCAGGCGGCAGCGGCCCAACCGAATGTTGCCGCTGGATGGATTGTCGAACCGGGACAGAAGATATAGCAGCGTGGATTTTCCGGATCCGGTTGCCCCCATGATAGCCGTGCGGTTTCGGGAGGGGATGGTAAAGCTGATATTTTTCAGCGCATACGGATCTGTCGGGGTATATTTAAATGAGACCTCGTCAAACTCAATTTGGTTATCTTGTTGGCAGTTCTGGGAGGCTTGGGGGGATGCCGCCGGAAACGTGACGGCCGGTGGAACTTGGGTGACCTCGCGCAACCGGCCTGTGGCTTTTCGTGTTTGCCCTAAATATTGATAAGCGTTGGGAAGCGGCGCCACCACCTCGAATCCGGCCATGACGCTCAATACCAGCAAAACCAGATAGGGACCTGAAAGGGTGCCGTCCGCAACCGCCCCCACCCCGATGAACAATGTGCCCACCACCGCCAACCCGCTGAGCAACCCCATCATTGCATGGGTAATACCGGTGACATGGCTCATTTTTTCTTGGCTCCGGACCAGGTCGCAATGCCTCCGGCGCACCTGCGCCATGTGGCGGGTTTGGGCTCCGCATGTCAATATCGCCGCCAGGCCGTGGATACCGTCCACCAGTGTGGTCCGAAGCCGGGCGGTGCGAACATTGAGCTGGTTGGCCGCCGAACGGCCCGCATAATCTGCAAAAAAAGGAATACCCACACCCGCCGCCACCAGAAGGCCGCCGCTGTACAGCGCAATCCAGGGCTGGACGTATCCGATGAATCCCACCAGCAGGGCCACCACCGCCACCGCCACCGCGGAGGGTGACAGCACGCGCAGGTAGAGATTGTCCAGGGTGTCGATATCGGTGATGATACGGGTCAGCAGGTCACCGGAGTGATGCTGGGCCAGGCGCGCGGGCGCCAGGGGTTCGAGGCGCTTATAATACCATGTGCGCAGGGTCTCCAGCATGCGGAAGGTGGCGTCGTGGGAGACCAATCTGTCTGCGTAACGCGCTCCGGTTCGCATCATGGCGAATAGGCGGACGCCGATGCTGGGAAGGAAAAAGTTGAATGCTTTGGCGGTGGTGACATTCAACCCGGCATAGGCTGTGGCCGCGATGAACCAGCCGGAGAGAGAAAAAAGAGAGATGGCCGCCAATGCCGCCAGCAGGGAGAGGATACCTCCCAGTGCCATGGATGGCCAGTGGTGTCGAATCATTCCCATAAAAATAGAGGGCTTGCGGCCCGGTTCGGGGTTCATCGTTCAAATTTCTCCATTCAATAATTGTTTTTCACCGATCACCGCTCCTCCCGGCAGCAGCGGCCCGTGGGTTTTTTTCAGGGTGTCGAACTCTCCCTGGGCGATCAGTTCTCCTTTGTTCAGTAGAAGAATCCGGTCTGCCAACGCCAGCGCAGCCGGCCGGTGGGTGGCGATCAGCAGGGTGCGATGCCTGCTCCAGCCTTCCAGGCCGCTTAGAATCCGGGTTTCGGTCTCTTTGTCCAGGCTGGCGGTGGGTTCGTCCAGGAGCAACAAGGGGGCATCTTTGACAAAAGCGCGGGCCAATGCCACCCGCTGGGCCTGCCCCATGGAGAGCCCCTGGCCCTGTTCGCCGACTTGGGTGTCCAATCCATTTTCCCAGCGGTCTGAAAATTCCAACACCCCCGCCCGCCGGGCTGCGGATTCAATTTGGCTGTTTGTCGCTTTGGGTTGGGCCAAGGCAATATTTTCCCTGAGCGAACCGCTAAAGAGCATCGGTTGCTGACCAATCCAGGCGCAATGATGACGCCAGCTGTCGATATTCATATCCGCCAGCGGCCGGCCGTCGATCAAGATACGGCCGTTGCTGGGCGCCACAAAACCCAACAATAGATGGATCAATGTGCTCTTGCCTGCGCCGCTGCCGCCGACAACGGCAACGCGCTCGCCTTTTGCAATGGTGATTTCGAGCCCTTTGAGCCCGCGTTGTGCCGCCCCATCGTATTGAACACAGATATTTTGAAATTGAATCGTGCCAGGCGCTGGAGGGGCAGGCCCAGCGGTGGACTTGGGCGCTGCCGATACCGTTTGATCAAAAACGTTGAGAATCTCTTCAGCGGCCCCAACAGCGTCGGCTCGGGCATGGTAGTGGGCGCCCAACTCTCTCAACGGCAGGAAAAAATCCGGGGCCAGCAGCAGAATGAAGAGGCCGGAGGCAAAATCGAGGGGTTTTCCAAAAGTGCCGAATTCGATGTACCCCAGAAAGTACATTCCCAAATATACCGCCACAAGGGCGATGGAGATGGCAGAGAAAAACTCCAGGACAGCGGATGAGAGGAACGCAACGCGCAGAACGGCCATGGTGCGCATGCGGTACGCCCGGGAACTCTTTTGAATGTCAAGGACCTGATCTTTGCTGCGGCCAAACAACTTTAAGGTGGGCAATCCGCGCAGCACATCCAGAAAGTGGGCGCTCATCCGGGCCAAGGCCTGAAAGTGTTTTTGGCTGATGCTTTCCGCTCCCATGCCCACCAGAATCATAAAGAGCGGGATCAGGGGAGCCGCCACCAACAGAACGCCGCCGGCGGCCCAACTGATGGGAAAGATAAAGGCCAGCATCACCAACGGAAGCAGGGCGGCCAGAGCCATCTGGGGCAGGTAGAGGGCCACAAAATTGTGCAGGGCCTCCACCTGTTCCAGCACGTTGCTGACCAAGCTGCCGGCGGGCAGACGGCTGATGCCCACCGGTCCGATATCCACCAAATGGTTCAGCAGGGCTTGTCTAACCTCTCCCCTTACGGCCGCTCCGGCTTTGAAGCCGGCGATCTCCCGCCACCATCCCAACGCGGCCCGCACCGCGATAATGGCCAGGAGATAGACAAACATGGGGGTCAACCGGCTGCGCGGCACACCCTCCATAAACGCGTCGTGCACGATACGCGAGAGCAGGTGGGCCTGGCCGGCCAATAACAGACCGCTGGCGACCCCCATCCCGACAGATATCAGCAGCCATTGTCGGGCTATCCGGCTCTGGGAGCGCAGCCACCGCAACGCGGTTTTGTTCTTTACGGGTTTTGTACCATTCATGGTCTTGTTTCCTCTATTCCAAGCCAGTGGCAATTGACACGCAGTGACTCCGATATTAAACTGCTCCTTTAGCATAGTACATCTGAATTCGGGATTCGCAGACCGCTAATTAACACACAATCCCCATTCAGGTATACCCGAAACCTGTCAGCTAAGGATTATGAACCAGGAGCTCCATTTATGTTACCCACCGAAGGATTTGTTGAATTGTCGAGGTGGCAGTTTGCATTGACCACCATGTACCATTTCATCTTTGTTCCGCTCACGCTGGGGCTGTCCTGGATTCTGTTTATCATGGAGTCGGTCTATGTGATGACGGGCAAAGAGATCTACAAAGACATGACCCGGTTCTGGGGAAAATTGTTCGGCATCAACTTTGCGTTGGGAGTGACCACCGGTCTGACCCAGGAGTTTCAGTTCGGCCTCAACTGGTCCTACTATTCACACTATGTCGGCGATGTTTTTGGAGCGCCGCTGGCCATCGAAGGGCTTATGGCCTTTTTTCTGGAATCCACTTTCGTGGGTCTCTTCTTCTTCGGCTGGGACCGGATGCGGCGGCGAACCCACCTGCTGGTGACTTTTCTGGTGGCCTTGGGATCAAACCTTTCCGCCCTTTGGATTTTGGTGGCCAACGGATGGATGTCTTTTCCTGTGGGGGCCGAGTTTAATTTCGAAACCATGCGAATGGAGTTGACCAGTTTTTATGATCTCTTTTTCAATCCGGTAGCCCAGGTGAAATTTGTCCATACCGTGGGGGCCGGATATGTCACCGCCACCATGTTTGTTCTGGCGGTGAGCTCCTACTATATCCTGCGGGGTAGGGATCTCGCCTTTGCCCGCCGTTCATTTGCCGTGGCGGTTGGATTCGGTCTCGCCTCGATTTTGTCAGTGATCGTTCTGGGCGATGAGAGCGGGTTTGTCACCGGCCAGGTGCAGAAGGTCAAGCTGGCGGCCATGGAGGCCGAGTGGGAGACCCACGAACCGCCCAGCAGCTTTACCCTGTTTGGTATTCCGGACCAGGAGGAGCAACGCACCAAAGGCAAAATCAGCCTGCCATGGGTGGGCGGCATTATCGTCACAAGATCCCTGGATCAGCCGGTGATCGGCGTTAAGGATTTGATCGAAAAGAGCCGGGGGCGCATCAAGAACGGCATGGTGGCCTACGGGCTGTTGGAGCGGATGCGCAGCGGTGACAAATCCCCTGATACCATAGAAAAATTTAATGCCCACAAAAAGGATCTGGGATACGGCCTGCTGCTCAAACGTTACACTGAAAATGTGGTGGATGCCACCGACCGACAGATCGATCAGGCTGCAAGGGATACTATTCCCAATGTGGGGCTGATGTTCTGGAGTTTCCGCATCATGGTGGGATTGGGATTCTGGATGCTGGGGTTGATCGCCGTCAGTTTTTATTACTGCGCACGACGGCTCTTCCATAAAAAACGCTGGCTGTTGAAGTTGCTGGTGTTCAACCTGCCGGTGCCTTGGATCGCGGCGGAGTTGGGATGGTTTGTGGCCGAATATGGCCGGCAGCCATGGACCATTGGTGAGGTGCTGCCGACCTTTATCTCCGCCTCCTCACTGAGCATGGGTGATATTATCGGCAGCATCATCGGGCTCACTGTGTTTTACACGGTGCTGCTGGCCATCGAAGTCTATCTTATGGTCAAATTTATTCGTAGAGGCCCCAGCAGTTTACATACCGGGCGCTACCACTTTGAACAGCGTACCGCCGGATAACAAGACAGTAAGGAGAAATGGTATATGCTCTTTGATTACTTAACGTTAAAACTCATCTGGTGGTGTTTCGTATGCCTATTGCTCATCGGGTTTGTCGTCTTGGACGGATTCGACATGGGCGTTGCCGCGCTTTTACCCTTTTTGGCCC